>JAFZGJ010000164.1 GCA_017555455.1 Lachnospiraceae bacterium | reverse complement strand
TAATTGTGGATAATAAGTTCTTGCTACAGCAAAAACCGCTTTTTTATCCGGAATATGAGGCATGATAATCCTAACGTCCACACCACTTTTCGAAGCATGCATAAGATTTTGTTTCATTTCATGGTCCAATATTAAATATGGTGTCATAATATATACATATTTTGTAGCCCGGCTGATAATATCCATATATACCTGTTCTACTACATTCTCTTCCTGATGGGGGCCATCACCATAAGGAATTACATATCCCGGATATTCCTTTTCAATAACACATGTTCTTTTGAGGTATTTTTTATAATCTTCCGTTTTCTCTATTACTACAGCATGCCACATCTGTAAAAACATCAAAGTATAATTGTAAACGGCTTCCCCTTCAATTTTAAAACCATTATCTTTCCAATGCCCATATTTTTCATAAACATTAATATATTCATCACAAAGATTCACTCCACCGCTAAATGCAACTTTTCCGTCTATGACAATCATTTTTCTGTGATCTCTATTATTTAAATGTGTTGATAAAAATGGACTCAGCTTTGCATATTTTCTGGTTTTAATTCCTTTTTTATTTAATAACACATGGTATCTTCTTGGTAATAATGCAACACAACCAAAATCATCATAAATAAGTCTTACATCCAAACCTTCTTTTGCTTTCCTCTCCAGAACTTCTAAAATGGAATTCCAAAAAACACCTTCCTCTATCATAAAATATTCTAAAAAAATAAATTCTTTTGCCTTCTCTAATTCTTCCAGAATCGGCTCCAGCATATAATCTCCCAAAGCATAATATTTCATGGATGTGTTTTTCCAAACCGGATAACCTCCGGCATTTTCTATATAAGTTGCAATCTTTAAAAACTTGCTTTCTTCCTCTGCCATTTCCTTTCTAATTGGCTCAACAGTCTTTGCATATTCTTCCGTATCTTTAATATTTTTTTGTAAAATTCCTTTTGCAGCAAGATTTCCAAAATTTAATTTTACAAACAGATACAACATACTTCCTACCAAGGGAAATAACATAATTGGTATAATCCAAGCAATCTTATAAGCAGGATTTGATTTTTCATTGATTATATAAATCATTACAACCACACCTGCAATAATCATTACTTCGAAAATAAAACCGCTGTATTCACTAAAGGCATGAAACATGGCAATCAGCATCAAGAATTCGATTAAAATTAATACTGCCGTAATCCAAACACCGGAAAACAGAATCCGCTTTGCATAATGCTTTACAGTATGCTTTTTTGTCTCAAATTTTTTATTCACGTCTTGCAATTTTTCTATTACTCCTTTTTATTTAATCTAAAACCGCCCTAATCAATATTAAGGCGGTTTTTTTACTACTATAAATAACTTTAATGTAATTTCTTTTATACTACTCTAAATATATTATTTCAATTCAAACATCTGAACTAATTCATTCAAAGTAACTGCCTGTGCAGCCAATTCTTCACTGGTTGCTGATGTTTCTTCTGCCATAGCTGAATTATCCTGAATACTCTGGGACATTTCTTCCACACCATCTCTAATCTGATTCATACTCTGCATCTGTGATACTGCATTTTCTGCTGTTTTCTGAATCATTGCATTTACTTCGTCAATCTTTTCTACTGCTTTGCTTAAGGAAGCTACTACTTCATCCACAATCGCATTACCGTTTTTAATCTCAGCAAGAGATACACCAATTAAATCACGGGTAGTATTTACTGCTCTTGCACTTTCATTCGCAAGATTTCCGATTTCTCCTGCTACTACTGCAAATCCTCTTCCTGCTTCTCCTGCACGGGCAGCCTCAATAGAAGCATTCAAAGACAACAGATTAGTCTGATCCGCAATATCTTCAATAGTTTTAATAATACCTACTACTTTATTGGATGCTTCCTGAATCTTATTCATAGCTTCACGCATAAGATTCATCTGTTTCTGGCTTTCTTCCATCATATCGGTAACTTCTTTGGTGTGAAGTGCAGATTTTTCTGCATCATTTTTATTTTCTTCTACCTGATCTGCTACTGTAACTGCAGTTGCAACCAGTTCTTCAATAGCTGCTGCCTGAGATTCTGCACCTTCTGCCAATCCCTGTGCAGCTCTTGCCAAATCATCAGAACCTACAGAAACCTGTTCTGAACTATCCTTAATATTATACATTACTTCATTAATGGATTCTGAAATATGCAGTAATGCTTCTTTTACTTTTTGAAATTCACCTACGTATGCATATTTTAATTCAATGGCCAATCTTCCATTTGCCATCTGGGCCAACACTTCAGAAATTTCATTAATATAATTTATGTATTCCTTTAATCTGGATACTGTTTTTTCAATGGAACGTCCCAATTCTCCAACTTCATCCTGGGAGGTTACTTCAAGTTCTACATCTAAATCTCCCTCAGCCAACTTCATAGCTGCCTCATTTAATTTGCCAAGTGGTCTTACAATCTGTGCTGCAGTCTTACGCATACTGATAATGATAACCAATAAACCAATAGCAAAAATAACTACAAACATGATAATCAAAGAAAGAATAGAAAAATTATATTCCCAGTTGGTAATAGAGCTGATTACCACATAACCGGTATGGCCAACATTTGCCAAATAACCTGCCTTACCCTGCCCATCTGTACGGTAATTCATTAACCCTTCTGTTTTATTGGCAATGGCCTCCTTTAAATTATCAGAAACATTCATATCATTAATATTGGTTCCGATAACCTCTTCATCCGGATGATAGATGAAAGTTCCATCTTCCGCAACTAACATCACGTAACCATTATCACCAATCTTATAAGCTGAGAGATTTTCCATAATGGTATCAACTGCAATATCCATACCTGCCACACCGGATGCACTTCCTGAAAATCCTGCTACCGGACTGGAAATGGTAATAATATTTTTGCCTGTAGTTGTCTCAAAAAACGGTACAGAATATATCGTTCTATTTTCTTCCACGCAATGATACCATGGTCTTGTGGTAATTTCCCAAGTCTCATCTGAAATATAGCCAAGAGACGTAGCTATTACATTCGCATCTATATCTGCAAACCAAACTGCATTAATATTTTCCGGATCTAACGCCTGCATGTTCTGTATATTAACTAAGGCATCCGGATAACCACTGTGTTTCGCTGTATTTTTAGAATTAGACAAAGTGCTGAGCAATAACTGAAGCTCTGCATTTACCGCTAATTGATCTGTCATGGTTTCATAAGGTGCAAAAAACTCTGCTAACTGATATGCTGCTACCTGAGATTCCAATTTCAATTCTTTGTCATTGGATTCTGTTACAATGTTGTTTACCATAATGGTTGCTATCAGTGCTACTACAATCAAAACAAGAATAACACTTTTCCCAATTTTGCTCTGAATCTGATTAGAGATACCGTTTTTATTGTTTGAAAGTTGCAATTCCTTTTTAGAATCTCCCTTTTTTCCAACTTTTAAATTGGCAAACTTGCTCTTCATCCCATTTACATTAACTGATACTCTGGATTCATTCTTATCCTTCTTTGGTGCCATATCAAAATCCTCCCAGTAAGACATACTTCTCATAACTGTTATTTTACCACTTTCTTCTTCAATAAGCTAGTAAAAAAGACAAATATTATATCAATTTGTATAATATTATTCACCTATGAATACTCCTCTGCAATATATCCATAGTTGTTTGATATAAAAAAAGGCCGCGTTTAATCACGCGACCTTTTCTTTATTTCTGATATTAGAATATAAAATTATTCAGCGATATCACCGTACATTAAGTGCCAGTAACCATAAGCAGAATGCCATGTTCCTGTAATTTTTTCGCTCTGTAACCAGAAGTCATTGTAGTAAGCAACAGGTACACAAGCTGCTTCATCCATTAAGATATCTTCTGCATTATGAAGAGCTTCAAAACGAGCTGCTTCATCAGTAGTTGTTCTGGATAATTCGATAGCTGCATCGAATTCAGGATTGTTGTATTTACCGTCGTTGTTACCGTTTGTGCTGTAAAGTAATTCTAACATGTTAGAAGGATCAGAGTAGTCACCTACCCAACCGTTTCTTGCTGCCATGTATTCACCGTTACGTCTCATTGGAGTGAAGGAAGCCCATTCAACTGTTTCTACAGTTACATCAACACCAAGTTCGCCCCATGCCTGCTGTAAGTATTCAGCAACAGGTTTGTGGTAACCGGAATCGTTTGTAGAATATGTGATTGGTCCTAAACCTTCTCCGTTTGGATATCCAGCTTCTGCAAGAAGTCTCTTAGCTTCTTCTAAGTTAGCTGCATGGTCTGCAGAGATATATGTTTCACCACCGTTAGCATTATCCATGAACTGTTCGCCTGCTGCATCCATCCAACCTGGTCCCATGAAGTTGTATGCTGGAGAATATGTTCCCTGCATAATTGTGTTAGCAACATATTCACGGTCGATTGCAAGGCTTAATGCTTTACGAACGTTTGCATCGTTAAATGGAGCTTTTGCTGTGTTTAAGCTTAAGTAGTATGTTCCGATAATAGGTTCTACATGGAATTCAGCATTTCCTTCAAAGGATGGAATTTCTTCTGTAGGAACGTCTTTGATTAATAATACTTCACCTGTCTGGTATGCGCTGTATGCAGCATTAGCATCTTCCATTAAGTTAAATTTGATTTTGTCTAATTTGATTGCATCTGCGTTCCAGTAGTTAGGGTTTTTGCTCATCATGATATGAGAACCTGGTACCCATTCTGTTACGTAGAAGGAACCGTTAGAAACATATGTTTCAGGAGATACTGCCCAAGCATCACCATTAGCTTCGATTGTTGCCTGCTGTACTGGGGATAATGTAGCAAATGCTGCTAAAGATCCGAAGTAAGGGCATGGATTAGCTAATGTTACTACTAAAGTTTTATCATCTGTTGCAACTACGTTTAATGCATCTGTGTTTCCTGCAACTGCTTCT
>JAFZGJ010000163.1 GCA_017555455.1 Lachnospiraceae bacterium | reverse complement strand
GAATCTTCTTTTACTGCATATGCCTTAATTACATCTGCTTTTTCTTCTACTGCCTTACGGATTTCCGGGAAGAAAATATAATCCAAGTTCTTAAATGGTAATTCGCCTTCCTTAATTAATAATGGTAGCATACCCCAGTTAATTAAGTTGGAACGGTATCTCTTGGTTGCATATTCGTTGGCAATGTTTGCCCATCCGCCTAATACCTTCTGACAGCTTGCTGCCTGTTCTCTGGCAGAACCATCACCCGGTTTTACAGCAAAAATAGTAGAACCAAATCCCATATTACCTTCGCCGGCATCCGGGAACCGGGTATGAACTGCTGCCATAACATCCTTTAATTCCGGTTTTGCTTCTAATGGACATTTGCCTTCCATGACTGCTTTCTGAGCTACCTGAATATCCTTTGCAAGACCAACATATTTAGGATCTTTTCTGGATAATGTAAACTCAGCCAAGCCTAACGGATTGGAACGGTAAGAAGAAGTTTCTCCGGACGGAATCAATTCGTCTGTTGTTGTTACAGGGTCATGAATTTCGCTTACTACACGAAGCAATAAATTTTCCGGTAATTCTGTCATTGCAGGCCAGTCTTTGATGTTTGGACCAAATTTAATTTCCACGTCCGGATCAGCCACTCCTTTGGAGTCGAAGACACGGTTTGCATAAATTTTGGAGTCAAAGTTGTATTTATATTTACCAATAGTACCATCAAAATCAGTAGCAGGTGTTAAGAGACCTTTATTTGCTGCTGTTGCTGCAATGGAACGGGCATCCATTAATGCCACGGAAGAAATCTGTCCACTCTGTAACTTAGAACCTTCACGGTTAGGGAAGTTACGTGTAGAATGACGGATACTGAATGCATTGTTAGCAGGAGTATCCCCAGCACCAAAACATGGTCCACAGAAAGCTGTCTTTAAAATTGCTCCTGTTTCCATTAAGGTTGCCGCACATCCGTTTTTAATTAATTCCATATAAATTGGTGTAGAAGCCGGATATACACTTAAAGTAAATTCATCTGCTCCAATATACTGTCCTTTTAAGATATCAGCTGCTGCACAGATGTTTTCAAATCCACCGCCGGCACAACCTGCAATAATACCCTGATCCACATAGAATTTACCGTTTCTTACTTTATCCTGTAAGGAGTACGGAACCGCACCATCTAAGCTAACCAAAGCTGCTTTTTCAACTTCTGCTAAAATATCACCTAAATTCTGATTTACTTCTTCAATGGTGTATGTATTGCTTGGATGGAAAGGCATAGCAATCATAGGTTTCACTTTGCTTAAATCTACCACAATCATACCATCATAGTAAGCAACTTCACCCGGATTCAATTCTTTATAATCTTCTTTTCTTCCATGAATTTCATAGAAATCTTTAATTTCATCATCTGTTTTCCAGATAGAAGAAAGGCAAGTAGTTTCAGTGGTCATTACGTCGATACCGATACGGAAATCTGCACTTAAATTGCTAACGCCCGGACCTACGAATTCCATAACTTTATTTTTAACATAACCATTTTTAAATACAGCACCAATAATTGCCAAAGCAACGTCCTGAGGACCAACACCCATCATAGGTTTTCCTGTTAAGTAAACACCAACAACGCCCGGCATATTAATGTCATATGTCTGATTTAATAACTGTTTTACTAATTCAGGTCCGCCTTCCCCCATAGCCATGGTACCTAAAGCACCATAACGTGTATGAGAGTCGGAACCTAAAATCATTCTTCCGCCACCGGCTAACATTTCACGTGCAAACTGATGAATAACAGCCTGATGAGGTGGTACATATACTCCACCGTATTTTTTAGCACAGGTAAGACCAAACATGTGGTCATCTTCGTTAATTGTTCCGCCTACTGCACAAAGAGAGTTATGACAGTTAGTTAATACATAAGGAATTGGAAATTTTTCCAATCCTGATGCTCTTGCTGTCTGAATAATACCTACAAAGGTAATATCATGGGAAGTTAATTTATCAAATTTGATACGTAACTTATCCATGTTATCGGATGTATTATGTGCTTTTAAAATATCATAAGCAATGGTAGCCTGTTTCGCCGCTTCTTTACTTACGTCTTTTCCTGTTTTTGCTTTTACTTCATTTAATGCATCGCCACTATCTGCAATAATTTCGCATCCATTTAACAGATATGCTCCGCCTTCCAATAACTTAATCATAATATCTCCTCCCGAAAAAACTGAGTAATCTTTAACATTATAACGCAGTAAAGTGTAGATTTCAAGTAAAGTCTGAAATAAAGCCAACTTCCCATCTTTTTCACTATAAATTTATCAACATTTTTTTCAAATCAAGGATGACAACTCTATCTCTTAATGTTACAATTACGGCTGTTGTAAATTTTATTTAGGAGAAGCAAACAATGAAAAATATAATTTCATTTCTAAAAAAAGAAATTGTTTTGACAATTTCAGGAATCCTTGCTATCGCGTCCTGCTTTTTGGTACATCCGGATTCACAGTACACAACATACATTGATTGGCACACAATTCTTATTTTATTCTGTCTCATGGCAGTTATGGCAGGCTTTAAAGATATTGGGCTTTTTCAATATACCGGCGAAACCTTGCTCAAAAAGATTCAATCCCCGCGAGGTGTAGTCTGCGTCTTGGTATTTTTGTGTTTTTTCAGCAGCATGTTTATTACCAATGACGTAGCTCTTATTACCTTCGTTCCCCTGGCTCTGCTTATTTTAAATATGGCAAAAATGGAAGCCTCTCTTTGCTACATCATGACATTAATGACCATTGCTGCAAACTTGGGAAGTATGCTTACCCCTATTGGTAATCCGCAAAATCTTTATTTATATACAACTTCCGGATTATCTCTTGGAAGTTTTGTGATGCTGATGTTACCTTACACTATCCTTGCCGCAGCGCTGTTGCTCATCTGTATATTTGTCCGTTTCCGCAAAGGTAGCGTTTCTGTAGAACTGGACAACAGCACAAACTCAATGAACATAAAAAGAATTTTGTATTATGGAATCCTCTTTGCTGTTTGCCTCTTGGCTGTTGCGAAAATTTGTCCTATCGGACTTTTGTTTGCCATTATTTTGATTGCAGTCATCATAGATAATCGGAAACTGTTATCACGTATTGACTATAGTCTTTTATTGACCTTTATTTTCTTCTTTATTTTCATTGGAAATATGGGAAGATTTCCGGCCTTTCG
>JAFZGJ010000162.1 GCA_017555455.1 Lachnospiraceae bacterium | reverse complement strand
TTCTTGTTGACAAACATTAGTTAGATTTATCTAACTGTTTTTAGAAATCCACTGCTTTGCCCAATCAAACAATGTATTGGACATTAGAATGAAATCTACTATGCCACCTTTTTTCAAACTTAAAAATGTATTGATAATGGCTTGTTCATTCAGCCTTGCAACTGTGAGCAATTCTTCTTGATGTTTAATATATCTTCCTGTCTGCTGAAATACAATTGCCTGTACAACAAAAGAAGCCGATTTATATAAGCCTCGCAAAATATCCTCGCTTTTTTCATAGAGCATATTGTGAACACATCCGTGGTATATATTACAGGCTCCGATTTTGATTGCTCTGTTCACAGCACTTTCGTCAATAACTGCCATGACTTCGTCAATGCTTCCCTTGATTGGTGTGGTGTCATGACAAAATTGGAACAGGTCAGATGACTCCCAATTCATAATTTCATTCTTGCCTGAGAGAAAACCACAAATCAATTCTCTGTGTGGCAAAGTATCCAGCATTGTATTATAAGTTTGAATATCCATAGTAGACAATTCATCTAAAATTACAACCACATCGATGTCGCTTGTTTCTGTTGCTTCACCACGACCATAACTACCTTGCAAACCAACAAACCATACACGGTCACCAAAAGTCTCATTTAATGTCTGTAAAAAGTTTTTCATCCAAACTGTAATATCTATCATTTTAATCACCTCGCCAAATTCAAATTTATGCGTGCTTTCAACCTCTCAGTAATACTGAAATTTTCACCTTATCTGGTTAAAACATGTTTGCAATATTTTGTACATCCACATTTTGGACAAGTTAACTTTCTTTTGGTAATTGTATGAGGCCCCATAACATAGGATTTCATATCAGGAACAAATCGCTCCTTGCATTTAGGACATTCAAAGGCTCCTGCTTCTCTGTCTAATACACATGCAATGGTAATTCCCATTACCATTATTACAAAGCCAATTCCCATCAATAGCACTCTAGTCCATACCTGCATTTCAAACATTCCCGCAACAACAAATAAAGGTATTGCTGCAACAATTACTAAAACAGCAACCATTGCAGACATTATAATCTTCTTTTTACTTTCTTGAGCTTCTTTCACTAAATTCACCATATTTTCCTCCGCTTTCTTTTTATAATCCACTTCTTGCAATCTTTCACCAGCTAAAAGTTCATTAACCGTAATTTCTAATTCATTGCAAAGTGGAAGTAACAATGATACTTCTGGGAAACCATTACCCCTTTCCCATTTTGAGATTGTTTTATCGCTGATACTAAGTTTATCTGCCAATTCCCGTTGAGTATATTTTTTGGCTTTTCTTTCTTCAGCAATAAATTTACCAATTTTAATTTGGTCCATAGGTTCGTGTTCTCCTTTCTGGTTTCATTGTATAAATTCCAACTATAGTTTCACACCCACGGAATGTAGAATATGGTGAATTTTAGCGGTTTCTACGCTCCGTAGAGTTGTAATTTACTTAAGAAAATTCAAATTCATGCGTGCTTTCAACTCTTCACAAAGCTGAAATTTATCTTTTCCTTATATACCAATTATATCCTTCGAATATCAATGTTTTTTTCTGACCACTAAAAATAGGTAAAAGAGTACTTATCATCCAATTCCTAATTTCTTCAACAGATAAAAATCCTTTCTTTATCTGTTCATTTACATTAGATTGAATCATCATAAAATCTACAAATTCATCTAAAGAAAATTCATATTTTAAATCATACGCCACCTTATCTTCCATTTTAAAAGCATCCGTCAAATCAATTTGTTTCCAAACATCTTCTTTTCTATATGGCTTTGGAAACATTTTCAAATATTTATCACGAAACCATTCTGTATATTCATAGTTATTATCCATTCTGTCTGTAATCCAAAAATCGTAAATAATAATTAATCCATTACTATCAAGAATTTTCTCAGCATTATTCAAAAACAAATCTTTATCTATCCAATTTACAACACCTGCGGCTGTTATTATGTCATATGGTATTAAGGGTATTTTATTTTCTTCAGCCTTTGAAACATAAAATGTATATGACGAGTCTTTATATATTTGTTTACATACCGCAATCATCTCTGAAGAAATATCTGTTCCTGTTACATGTTCGCAAAGCATCCTTAACGCTTTTGTGGACAATCCGGCCCCACACCCAACATCAAGACCATTATTCAACCGCTCAATATTACAATCTTTTCTTATTTGTTTCATAACTTCTTTGTGAAGCCACGGTCTTTTAGCATAACCTTCTGCAATTCTTTGAGAGTCAAATGCTTTATTATCCATTTGTAATTCTCCTAAAATAATTCAACTCATAAAATTCAAGTTTTTCTAACTGTTCGATATATTGGAATTTACTCAACATTGTTATAGACTTCAATACCAAGGATTTTTACAATCGTTCCCTCAAGATACTCATCTTCGGCGGTATCTTCTGCACCTATTCTATGAACATCTTCAACTTGATACAAGATAGCATTATATACAACTGTTCCACCATCTTCTAAATGCATACGGGTGGGTATCAAGCAGACGATTAACAGTAAAATACAAATACCAATGATGATTTTCTTTTTCATACAATCACACTCCTTCGTCAAATTCAAATTCATGCGTGCTTTCAACTCTTCACAAAGCTGAAATTTTACTTTGCTTATAAGTCAGAGGCTATCAGTATTTTTTCTGTTTCTGCCATATCCTTTTCAATCAATGGACGCATACTATCTTTATATTTCGATAAATCTGCCTCATGCAAACATAATAATATTCTCGGAATGTATTGTGGCTTTGCTACTCCAACCTGTGCAAGAGCTTTTATACATTGTCTTGCTGTAATCGGTTTCTCATCCGTAATGTGTGCAAGGTAATCTGATATTATCGCATCAAAACGATTCTCATCATCCCATTGTGCGCTGGCGGCAAGAATATGCAATACACGGTTTCTTACCAATGACTTTGGATGGTTAAGCAGCGAAGCAAACTCATCAAAGTATTCGTACCATTCGTCAGTATCCTTACTTTCTGAAATAATTTTATCAGCAATGGCACAAGCGTACTCATCATTCTTTGCTGTCAACTTTGCAATTATGTCCTGCATTAAGACTCACCTCCCAATTAAAATCTTCATTCCTGATGGGGCATAACGCCCCATCAGTTTTGTTTGGATTAGTTTACGAAAGTTGTCCAGGTAATTTTAATTTCTCTTTGTACGGAAATTGTTTATCAAATTCCTCTGCTTCTGCTTCGTCCACAAAATATCCTGTTGGAGTCGCATACTCACCTGTAACTCCATCCAAATATCCCGGAATCAATTCTTTGCATAAGAAAAACGAAGCATCTTCACCTTCCGGCAATCCGTGATAACGAATCCCATATTCAGACGCATAAGTAAATCCACTCTTTCCGTAAAAATCAATATTCCCTTCAAAACACAATGCTCCTGCGCCCATTTCTTTTGCCTTCTCAATAGAATAATCCAACAGAATCTTACCATATCCCTTGTGTTTTAAATTATTTGCAATACAGATTGGTCCCATTGTCATAATCGGAATATGTCTGTCATCATCTGCACAAATCACTGCCTTTACAAAGATGTTTTGTCCTATGATTCTGCCATCTTTCTCCATAACAAAATCAAGCTCCGGAACAAAATCTTTATCCTTTCGCAAGCAGTGAAGCACGTAATGCTCTAAACATCCCGGGCGATATACATTCCAAAAAGATTCTCTTACCAAATATTCTACCTTAGCATGGTCTTCAGGTGTTTCCAAACGTATTAAATAGTCATTTTTATTCATTATTTTTTCCTCCTGATGATTGTTGACTGCAATACTGGGAGGTTACGATTTGATTGTTATTCATAACCTCCCGGTTACGCTACAATCTCCAAGGTGTTGTTTTTTCTCAAACAGCAATCTCCTTAAATATAATATTTATAATCAAGCCTTTCGGCAGGATTAACAAAAGTGCAAATTCAAATTCATGCGTGCTTTCAACTCTTCACAAAGCTGAAATTTGTACATCTATTCACTCTTAACAGGCGGTTTCCATGGCGGCGGACATAACAATGTCGTTCTCCCAATATCCGGTAGCACATCATAGATTGAACATCCCATTATCTCTTCAAAATATTCTTTGTTTTTAAAGGTAATATCCCAACCTTTGATATATGTTTCCATGATGCCATATCTACGCGTTACATCGACAAATCTTTTTTCCAAAATAACAAATCCATAATCCGTTGCTAACGCATCACATATTTGAATCAACCTGTCATAATCATCTTCTTCGCACTGCAGTATGTATTCTTTTATACTTCTTTCTTCCTCGGTTATTGGTTCATAATTAAACTCTTCCTTCATAAGCGGATAAGAGTGAGTCATACATATTTTTGCCACTTCATCCCAACCTTTATCAGTTGAATACTTATACCCTTCATAAACATGTTTTGGAATATTTACAATTCCTACTCTACGACCTATATCATGTAACAAACCAATAATATACGCTTTATTCTCATCAAGATTCGGCAACTTATGTGCGATATTTCTCGCAGCAATTCCGACATTAATAGAATGTTTTACCCATGGACCAGGATTTAATTCCCCTGCTAGTTTTAGTTCTTTTTCCGCCTCTTCGATTGTAGGTAACATATTCAACCCTCCGTAGAATTCAAATTTGTCTAACATGTTATCACTTTACATTAAGCGCTTCATAAATCGTGCGTATTCCACACCATGCCAAATAGACCGCAACAATTAACGAACCTATAAAATCCAGATAAAACGAAATCTGTGTTGCCGGTGCTACGACAACAGATAATAATGCAATGGTCACACATCCATCCACCAAAGTTTTTGCCCGATATAATCTCGACTGCACCATTAAAATTGCATTTGGTTCAATTTTGTTCAAATGTGTATACTTTCTCCAAAAAATAAAATTCGCAATAACACCCATTATCGCAATCGCAAGGCTGGGAATAACATTTCCTTTGTCAGCATTATCATTCATAAATGCTAACAGTATCATAAAAATTCCGCCAATACACATCATTGCACCAACAAAAATATTAGAAGCATATTCTAATCTCTGTTTCTTTGCCTCATTACACATATCATCCCTTGTTGTAAGTTTATATACTACAAAAGACATGATAATTGCCAATAACTCTGCACTTCTTCGAACAAAATCTGCAATCTGTGTTGAACTTCTTCCACTCAACAAACCTAACCCTACTACCAACGGGCCAGGTGAACTCATAAGCACTGACCACAATAAAGTTCGTGCTCCTGACTTTTTATTGGACATAAATTCAACCTCCTAATATTTTAACCAGCGGTATAATAATGACCATTGCCACTGCCGGACAACTAATCGTATCTAATCCGCCTTTTGTACATAATTCTGCAATGGTACACGCAACAGCCGCAAGAAAAGCTATTACAAAACATATCGCCGTATCAATTCCGCCTCTGATAAGCAAAACTGTAAATACCGATATTAAACTGCATAAAAACATAGTAAATGAGCCCTCAATACTCTTTTTACCATCAGCCAGTTTCCATTTAATTTTGTGCTTTCCAAAACGCTTTCCTATAAGCGCTGCCAAACCATCGCCAATACCCCATGCATATACAGATGCCAGAACAAGATATTTTTCTGCAAACAGTCCCCAGCATATGCTAACACTAAAAGCCATCATACCAACAGCAAGAACCATGCTACTTTTAAACTCGCCCTCTTTTCGTTCATTTACAAATGACGAAAACATAGGAATCTTTCCTGCAATAGAAAGCACTGGGAATAAAATAATGATTAACGATATTGAAAAGATTGCTGACATCCACCAGGTTTCAAAAGCAAAAACTAATGGGATATATGCACCTAACAAAATAAAATGTAATATTTTCCTAAAAAGTTCATCTGGTATAGTAATGTATTTTCGTGCAAGTAGCATAATTCCTACTGCAACAATTATGTATAACATCGTAATGCCTACTCCATATAAAAATAATTGCATATGTATCTCCTTGTTAAATTCAAATTTCTCTCTTAATAATACTTGTTTTTCATAATACCTTCAATTGCATTACTATAATTTTTATTTTTCTCTCTATTTAATGCCTAATAAAAAAGAAAATCTCTATCTGTTTCCAAATAAAGATTCTCTTACCTTAATTTCAAATAATTTTACCAAATTGTATTTATTTTGTATTTTTGTCATTTTTCTTTAATTTTACTCTAATTTTTCCATTTGAGATAATCATTAACAATTTCATTGTATAATCTATTGTATAATTCATTATATAATTATTTCAGAATACATCAGAATTCAAGTCCTAATTCATACTGATTCGTACTGATGTAAACGGCAAGTACTTTCCAGCAAAAAATGGCAATTAATTTCCAGCATTTTTGGGCAATTAAGCACCAGCATTTTATATACACCCACGGATTGCTCCGTGGGCATTTTTCATTGAAACGGAAGTTCCATTTCTTCCAT
>JAFZGJ010000161.1 GCA_017555455.1 Lachnospiraceae bacterium | reverse complement strand
TTCGTACTAAGGATCCGGTGATCCGGGAAAAGGTGTTTGGCGATAAGGCGGAAAAAGTACCGGGTGGAGATAATGAAACGCAAGGAGATGGATTTTTTTCTTTGGAAATGCGTACACAGTTAGAAACGTTTTTTGATAAAATGGAAAATCCATTAATGTTAAAACTGTGTTTGGATAATCGTCCGGTATCTAAGGAGCTACAGAAATATATAACAACTTTGGTGAAGATGACGGATAAACTAAAGTTGGAGATTGTGACAGATAACAGTGATGAATTTTTACCATATGTTAAATTGTATAGAGATGATATCTATACAGGACTTGCTTTTCATGGAGTTCCGGGCGGTCATGAATTTACTTCATTTGTGTTGGGAATGTACAATGCAGCGGGTCCGGGACAAGCAATGGATGAGATTATCAGAAAGCGAATTAAAGGCATTGAAAAGCAGGTGGACATTAAAATTTTGGTGTCCTTATCCTGTACTATGTGTCCGGATTTGGTTATTGCAACCCAGCACATGGCAGCAATAGGAGAGCATATCACCACAGAAGTATATGATATTCATCATTATGAAAGTTTGAAAAATAAATACAAGGTTATGAGTGTTCCATGCATGGTAATTAATGATAAACACGTGTATTTTGGAAAGAAAAATATACAGCAGATTTTGGAAATTGTCGAAGAAATTGTTAAGTAAGTGAAGACTTTTAGGAAACAGTTCTTTGGAGCAGATAAATTTGATTTTATTAAGAATAGAAATGCAGGAGAATATCATTTTAGGTATCGCCTGTATTTTTTTGTGAACAGTTATTGAAAAACTTACTAAAAAGGATTAGATTTATATGTAAATTCTGATGCAATTATAGAAATGTATATACATTTAACAAGCTTATTATTACATAAAAGTATAAAGAGCTACATAAAAAGGAGGACAGCATCAATGAAAGACAAAAAATATAGCTGCATAAAAAAGGGAATGTCTTTGGTAATTGCCATAGTAATGGCAATGGCCTTAATTGCCTGTGGCGGCAAGGAGACGGAAGAAACGACATCGAATGGAACGGCAGGGTATGTATATGTACCTCAGTTTCAAACGTTGGACACAGGAGAAGAAACACATATCAATAATGTAAAGATACATGATGAGAAATTGTATTATATTTCTTATACATATGATGAAAGTACACAGGAGTCAAAGAATGAATTTATCTACCGACCTCTGGATGCTTTAGAAAATACGGAAACATTGAACTTGAATATGGAAACACCGGAAGGTTTTACGTCCGGCATAGGAGATTTTACCTTTGATAAGGAAGGGAATTTTTATATTATGAAGCATATTTCTCCAATCTATATTGAAGGAATGGAATATAAAGAAAGTGATTATAAAACCTTTCTTGTAAAATACAATGCTGATTTTCAGCAAGTATGGTCTGTGGATTTAGCAGAAATATTTACAGAAGAGAACAGTTATGTACAGAATATGATTACCGGTGGAGAAAATAAAATTTATTTGTCATCCAATAATGTAATTTACGTGATAGATGGGACGGGAAATTTTGTAAAAACTATTTCCGTAAGTGCGAATTGGATTAATGGACTAACCGCCACATCCGATGGAAGAGTGTTTATAGTACAGTATGGAAATAGTGGTATGGAACTGGTAGAAATAGATACCGTGAAGGATGTTATCGGTGATGCTTTACAGGGCGTACCTGATACAAACAATGAAATTAAGGCAGGACAGAATGGTACTCTTTTAGTGAGTGGTTTTAACAAATTATATGAATATGATTTGAACACTCAGGAAGCGATAGAAGTATTGGATTGGGTAGAATCTAACATTCATGGTAATTCTGTCCGGGATATTTCGATTCTGGCGGATGGCAGAGTATTTGTTTACTGTGATGATTATGAAGGAACATCGGAGATTGTATTTTTAACAAAAACAGAAAGTTCTAAGGTGCCTCAGAAGAAAATATTGACCATAGGTACTCTTTATGGAAGTAACAGCAGTATGCAGGAGGCAGTAGTTAATTTTAATAAGAAAAATACAGAATATGTAATAAAAATCAAGGAATATATAGATGAAACAGCAGAATGGACAGAAAGCACATATGCCGATGCCCTTAATAAGTTCCACGCTGATATGGTTGGCGGAAATTGTCCTGATTTGATTGATTTATCCATGGTGAATCTGAAGAATATTACGGCTAAAGGCGTGTTGGAAGATTTAACACCATATCTTAAAAGCAGTGAAACTGCCAATATAGATGATTTTGTGCCAAGTGTACTGAATGCTTACAATGTAGATGGAATCCAGACAACTGTGCCAACTTATTTTACCATTGATACTTTGTTGGCGAGAACATCAGTGGTAGGGGAAGAACCCGGCTGGACCATGGAAGAGATGATAGCACTGACAAAAGCAAATCCGGGTAAGCAGCTTATGCATGGAATGACAAAGGAACGGGCATTGCAAACCTGTCTAATGTATGCCAGTGATTCTTTTATTGATTATGAAAGTGGAACCTGTTCTTTTGACAGTCCGGAGTTTATACAGTTTTTGGAATTTGCTAACTGTTTTGATTTGGAATATGAATATAATGAGGATGAAAGTTTTCCCAAAATGCTTCAATCAGGGAATGTGTTGCTCTCAAATGCTTCTTTTAATGATGTTCATGCATATCAGATGTATTATTTGATGTTTGAAGAAGATGGTGTGACACCGATTGGATATCCAACAGCGGATGGAAAGCCCGGTGTATTTTTGTCAGCAAATGAAATTTATGGCATTTCTGCCCAAAGTGAAAACAAGGATGCTGCATGGAAGTTTTTGGAAAGTTTGCTGTCTGGTCAATCCACGTCTTATGGCTGGGGATTTCCTTCCCGTAAGGAACAGCTGGAAGAAATGTTTACAGAAGCCTGTGAACCGGAATATCAGAAGGATGAAAATGGAGAAATCCTAATGGATGAAGAAGGCAACCCTAAGCAGTATCCTAAGACAAGCTGGGGATATGATAACTGGGATGTGGATATTTATGCGGCTACTCAGGAAGAAATAGATGGAATAAGACATTTGATAGAAATTGCAAGACCATTGTCCAGAGAGAGTGAAGAGATTTATTCCATCATAGGTGAAGAGGCAGCACCTTACTTTGCCGGTCAAAAGAGTGCAGAAGAAGTGGCAAAAATTATTCAGAGCCGTGTACGAATATATGTGAGTGAGAATAGTTAAAAATGAAAAAAATACGAAAATCAACTATTGAAGATGCATCAAGAATTGCAGAGATATTAATATTTACAAAAAGGATGAATTATCGTTCTATTTATCAAGATGATATAGTTTCTTTTGGAGAAATGCAGGTTTATCCTTTGGCAAAAGAATATATACAGTTTCCGGATAAGCTGTCAAATATTTGGGTATACGAGGATGAGTTTGTCAAAGGTATCATCCATATAGAAAGTGAAGAAGTTTTAGAATTATATGTAGATTCTTTTTTTCAAAATCAAGGGATTGGAAGTGAACTTTTGGAATTTGCTGTCAAACAGATGGGGTGCCGGTATTTGTGGGTTCTGGAAAAGAATATCCGTGCAATCAAGTTTTATAAAGAGCATAGTTTTCGAGTGTCGGATGAGCGGGAATTGGTAGAAGGCACAAAAGAGTATGTTGTGAAAATGGAAAGAGGATAAGTCGTTAGAATGATAGAGAAAATACATAAAACCCCTTGTGGAAATATCCACTATTGGATAAATATAATAGACAAAGATGCAGTAACCCTTGTATTCCTACCGGGATTAACGGCAGACCACAGATTGTTTGATAAACAGATAGAATATTTTGAAAACAAATATAATGTTTTCGTATGGGATGCACCTGCTCATGCAGCATCTTATCCTTTTGAGTTTAATTTTAATCTTATGGATAAAGCAAAATGGTTGGATGAAATATTGGTGCAGGAAGAAATAGTAAAACCCGTGATTGTGGGGCAATCTATGGGTGGTTATGTGGGACAAGCTTATGCAGAACTTTTTTCAAAAAAATTAAAGGGATTTGTGTCCATTGATTCTGCACCGTTACAGAGAAGATATGTAACAGGAATAGAAATCTGGTTGTTGAAAAAAATGGAGCCGGTGTACTTTTATTATCCATGGAAATGGTTGCTAAAATCCGGAACGAACGGAGTTGCAATGTCTGAATATGGAAGAAAACTGATGTACGAAATTATGATGGGTTATGATGGTGACAAAGCACGTTATGCTAAGATTTCAGGTCATGGATTCAGGATGCTGGCAGAAGCCATGGAAAAAGATTTACCTTATGAAATCAAGTGTCCGGCTTTGCTGATATGTGGTGAAAAAGATATGGCAGGCTCCTGTATCAGATATAATAAAGCGTGGCATAAACATACAAACATTCCTATTGAATGGATTAAAGATGCAGGTCATAACTCCAATACGGATCAGCCGGAAATAGTAAATGAATTGATTGAGAAATTAGTGAAACAAATCTAAGTTAAACAGTTAATAATTTAGCTGTAACAGGAACTGTTATAGATATGGATAGCAAGGGAAATTGTAAAAATAATAGTTATGAACAATCCAAAAAGAGAAGGAGTAGACATGAAGGTAAACATAAAAGACCTAAAATGGATTCGGAAACCAAAGGAATATGTAAGTGTGGTAACGAATAATGGATACTCTGATTGGGCAACGACAGAGATTGATGCATCTGTTAAATCTATGTGGTATCGGTTCAGCCGCAGAGAGGATGATTATTGTATTGAATGTTCCAAAGACGGTATAACATTTAGCCAGATGCGTGTCTGCCATATGTGGAATGGCGGTGGGGAGATTCAGTTTGGCATTTATGCCTGTAGTCCGGAAGCTTCTTCCTTTAAAGCGACTTTTACTAATATGGAGATTACGGAATGTAAGTGGCTGGCATATGACGGACAACAGCCGGAGGGAGAGTAGTAATTATGGGCAAAACCATTATTATATTATGTCTAATAGGTATTTTATCATATTTCTTATACATAAACGGCTATATGGTTGTGTCTTCCAAACGTTCTCTTATGTTTCTGGGTTCTAAAAGAGGAAAAAAAGCAATGTTTTCTTCTTGTACAGGTTATATAAAGCGAGTGGTAAAATTTAAGGAAAACAAACTTTATCATGTGGACTTTCGTTTGGAACTGGAAAAAGGTGGAGTGATGTTGGAGCTTTTGGATGCAAGGAAACAAGTAATATTATCTCTAAATGGTAGTGAAGGCGCTAAAATAGAAGTCGAAAGCGGAGAGAGATATTATATGATCTTAAGATTTAAATCTGCTACCGGAAGTTATGAGGTTAGTTGGGACTAAATGTTGTGGGATATTTTATTGGATGAATGGTTTTAGGGAAAGAAAGCATTATAAAAAGGAGCATAAATATGAGTAAATATAATTTTACGGATTTAAAACGAAATTTGGAATCCAAAGGATATTCGGTAAGTGTTTTTGAAAAGAAAGAAGATGCTGCAAATTACATAAATGAACAAGTAAATCAGAAAAGTATAGGGTTAGGTGGTTCTGTCACCATTCATGAAATGAATCTGTTTGAAATACTTTCAAGCCATAATGTGGTTTACTGGCACGATAAGAAGCCTGATGATATGACCATTATGGAAACCAGAACAGCAGCCAGTCGGGCAGAAGTTTATATAAGCTCCGTGAATGCAATATCCGAAGTAGGTGAAATTGTAAATATTGATAATACCGGTAATAGGGTGGCAGCTATTTCCTATGGTCCGGCAAAAATATATTTGGTAATTGGAAGTAATAAGGTTACAGCTGATTTGGAAAGTGCCATTTATCGTGCCAGAAATATAGCCTCACCTCTTAATGCTAAGCGGTTAAACAGAAAAACACCTTGTGCTGTGAACGGTGACAGATGCTATGATTGCAATAGCCCGGAACGGATTTGCAGAAATTTATCTGTGTTGTGGAACAAGCCCACAGGGGCAGATTATGAAGTTATTTTGATAGAGGAAAAGCTGGGATTCTAGTCTACTTTACGTAGGTAGTAAAAATATCTTTTCATGTTTATGATATTTTTACAGGTACATAAAAATGAATCAATATGTAACAGGTGCGGTGATTAAAGAACTGCGGGAAAAATATCATTTAACACAGGCGGAACTTGCTGAAAAACTAAATGTTTCTGATAAAACGGTTTCTAAATGGGAGACAGCCAAAGGATATCCGGAAGGAAATGCGGAAGGCAGATTTAAAATTAACGGAGTAAAAAAGATTCTTTTTTACTGCAAACGTGACGGTTTGTTTTTTATCAATATTGTGAAAGGGATTGATGATAAAGAGACCGCTTACGATGATATTAAAGAAAGAAGAAAATTAGAAGAAACTGCGAAAAAACTGTTTAGGTAATATTGGCATATAATAAGAAATATGTTTGAAAATAAAGAGGATTAAGGAGGAAGAAATAATGAAAGTATTATTGATTAACGGAAGTCCAAAAGCAAACGGAAACACAGCTCTTGCTTTGGAGGAAATGGTAAAGGTGTTTGCACAGGAGGGGGTAGAAACAGAAATTATTCATGTAGGAAATCAAGCTATCCGCGGTTGTGTGGCTTGTACAAGCTGTTATAAAACAGGAAAATGTGTTGTAGACGATATGGTAAATGAGTGTGCCGAAAAATTTGCAGAATGTGATGGCATGGTAGTGGCAAGTCCGGTTTATTATGCCTCTGCTAATGGAACTTTGATTTCCTTCTTAGACAGATTATTTTATAGCTCTCATTGTGATAAACGAATGAAAGTTGGTGCCAGTGTAGCAGTAGCAAGACGTGGAGGATGTTCTGCAACTTTTGATCAGCTTAACAAATATTTTACCATTAGTGGTATGCCTGTAGCTTCCAGTCAGTATTGGAATAGTGTACATGGTGCTGCACCGGGACAAGCAGCTGAAGATGCAGAAGGTTTACAAACCATGCGTACACTTGCAAAAAACATGACTTTCCTGATGAAGAGTATTGCCCTTGGAAAAGAGCAGTTTGGATTGCCGGAAAAAGAGGCTCCACAGCGTACTAATTTTATAAGATAATGAAAGAATGGCATATGAATTTATAAAAGGAGTTAGGAAATATTATGAGGAAAAATAAAAGAGTATTAGTATTTTTAGGGGGATGCCTTACGGTTACATTGGCATTTACCTGTGGAATGACTACCTATGCAAGACAGGAACGGATACAGGTTCCTGAGGATATAACTTACGGCGAGGTAAGTTTTGATGCACAATATTATGCCAAAGCCTATCCAAAAGTTGCGAAAAAGGTAGGGAATAGTCCAAAGGCACTTTATGACCATTATGTAAAATATGGACAGGCAGAAGGGAAAACACCTTATCCGGTTCTTTCTAATGTTTCTGCTTATACCATAACACCAACGGATGTGAAGATGTACGCAGGTCAATGGGCATTTTCTTTTGAAAAATTACAAAATGGAATGGAAGGTATAGGATTACCTATCGGAGAAGAATATCATGTAGTAGGAATTACTTCCAATGGTTATTATCTTACAGAAACCATAGGCGGAAGGAATAATGCTTATAAGTATTACAGATATATACCTGTTGCAGACCTTTATTCGACACAGGCAGAAGCTATGGCAACTTATATTCCGACAGAAGAAGAGATTCGTAATTTACAATATCTTCAGACCTATGGGGATGGTTCTGACTTAGCATTTACCGAAACTTATACTCTGCCAAACAGTAAGATTAAATTACCGAAGTTGAATAAATTCAATACTGCGGGATTAAATCCGGATAACGATTGGTGGTTTGGGAAAATAACTACTGCTTGGGGAGAAGCAAATTATAATAATAATACAGCAAATATGAAAAAATTTACCAACGGATTGGATGATTTACAATGGCGTACGATTCCGGAATCTTCAAGAGAGGCAAAGGTTATTGATGGTTTTTGGCAAGATATTGACGCTTGTTATTGGGCACCATCGGGTGCAACACCGGCTTGTGAAATGGGTGCTTATGATTTTGCACTTTTCAGACCTGATTATTGGGGAAATGAAGGTTATTACAAATTAATTATTAAATCTCCATTAGATTACGATGCTGCAATTAAGTTGGGTTATTCCTATTACGATAAAGAAATGATATTGGCATGTCAGGATGCACTTGCCGTTATGTTATCTCTTGTAAGTACTACACCGGTAGAATTGCAGAAAGCGATTTTAGATGCCATTTATTATTGTCCTAATGATCAGGAATTACCGATTACTACCGACTTCCAGTGGTGTTACATTGGGGATTGCCGTATCAAATTAGTTGGATGGGATTATACCTCTGACAATTATGCCGGAGATTGGGACAAAAAACAGCATCACTATTCCATTTATTACATTGCACCTTTGGAAGATTTGGGAAGTTTAAAACAGAATTAGGCCAAAACAAAAAGTCGTTACTATCTTAAAACCAAGATAGTAGCGACTTTATTAGTATCCTATAAAAAACTTATCAAAAATGTAATCTCTTTCTAACCGTTTCTCTAAGTCTTCGGATAGACAGAATCGCAATCAGCGCCACTGAAATAACAGCACATACAGAAAAAACAATAGCAGACCAGAATATATGAATTTCCTGTTTGAGAAATCTGTCCACAAAACACTCCACGGCTACAGATAAAATTGCCGCATCAATAAATAAATATAACGCAGAGGCAATTAAGGAAGTAGATACAAACTTGTACAAAATACCATAAAGAGCAGTTAAGACCATAATAACAAGGGTAATGGGTAGGACAAGCTCATGAAACCAGCGGTCACCTTTTGTCATTAAGGTAATGGCAAGTTCATAAACAATCACACTGACAGCACTTGCAATCAGATTTACAGAAACAGGTATCTGAGGCAAAAACATCCTGGGACAGAAAAAAAGCCATATAATTATACAAGCACCGATAACCGGAATGGACCAGTAGTTATGGTTAAAAACAAATAGATTTAATATTCCACAGGCAAGAGCAGTAGAACCAAAAACTAAAGTAAGCCATAATCCTATGTCATGCTTTTTCATAGGTTCCACTTCTCCTTTTACTGTGGCGAAAGGGCCTGCACTATTAGATAGAGTGGTAACATTTAATTCGTTAGGATTAATAACAGGGGTATGACATAAGGGACAGTTTTTTAAGGACTGCTCCAGTTTGACCCCACATTGTACACAATAGGACATAAATTCTTCTCCTTTTTTATTTAAAATCCTTAGTCCGGGATTGTACTTTATAATTGAAAAATCATCGATTGCTTTCGATAGTTACATGAACTCCATCTTCCACAAGCTTGATAAAGAAGTAGCGCTCTACATCAGTTTCTTTGATACAGCTTGCAAAGTTAACTGTCAATGTATCCTGAAAACTGATAATGGCACAGTTGGTTCTTGGAGAAAATGGGATTCCCATGTAAATATCAAAACGGTCAATGAAAGGAATCATTTCTTCCGGAAGCTTCATGGCTCCCATATTGGTAAGTCCCGCAGAAGAGTTTAAATCCTGCACTTTTTTATAAAAAGTACGAACTACCATATCTTTAATAAACAAAGGTACCACGCGGATAAAAGGATTTTGCTGTGTTGCTGCATTGGTGGTAATATCACCTCGTAAAAATTTATCATTAATATAGTAACGCATATAATGATGCACTTGTTTTATGATTTCTTCAAAGGTGTAATCACCCAGTCTCGGATCGATGGATGGGTATATCATTGTAATAAAATTACGTAAGGTTTTGGAAGGGAAAAACCGTCGTAAATTTACCGGCATTGCTATTTTTACCGGCAGTTCTTTGTATGGCTTATCATCCTTTTGTTTTTGAAGCAGAGCATATAGCAAAACTGAATTCAAATATTCCGTAACCGTACATTTATATTTGGCGGCTACTGTCATAACATCTTTTACACTCATAATCCCGTCGATTACCTGAAATGTAAAAAATGGTTCTAGGGTTCCACGGATTCGATAAGTTTTTTCCATAGGACGAGGGGGGCGGTATTTGGCGTTGGAATAGCGTAAATAGGCATCCTCCAATTCTTCCGGATGTGGTGTTTTGTTGATATCCAGTACCATATATTTATTAGGAATATCATGTCCCAACAGACGAAGATAAACCGCAGTTAAAGTATGCAATAACGTCATGCCACCGGTTCCGTCACCAAGACTATGGTGAGCTTCCAGGGCAATTCGGCAACCGTGATAATAAATACGGATTAACCAACGTCCTTTACTTTTAAAAGACATAGGCATACAAAAATTGCGCACATCTTTCTGTACAAAGGGACCGGGACGGTGATTGGGTTCTAAGAAACGCCAAAAGAGGCCTTTTCGCATGGCTACTTTGTAAGTAGGAAATCGGGGTAAAGTCATTTCAACCGCTTTTTGAAGAATATCCGGTTGGATTTCTTCTTTTAAAAGAACAGATAGGCGATATACAGAAGAAAAATCTTTTCGCTGAAGGGTGGGATAAACAATGGCAGATAAATCCAAAGGATACCAAGTTTCGTTGCCTATATGTTTAAAAGCATTTTCTGTATTTTCAGTTGGATTTTTATCCAAAATTGTTTTATTCATAAACTCTCCGTGTAAGATGATTTTATTTTTGTTACTCTATATTATACTATGTGCAAAGCACATGCTACGCTCCGTGGGATGGCTACTTCGCTATGCTTCGAGCCGATATAATATCTGTCGATATTATACCATACTTTACGCAAAAATTTAACTATGTTAAAATGAATGTCGAAAGAAATAAGAAAGATATTTTAAGTTACAAAGTGAGGTAAAACATGAATTATATTTTTCAACTTGCAATTATTTTTGGAATCAGTTTTATAGGGGAATTACTAAATGCCTTGTTGCCATTGCCGGTGCCGGCAAGTGTATATGGTTTAGTAATTTTATTTCTATTATTATGTACTAAAATTGTGAAATTAGAGCAGGTAGAGACGGTTTCGGAATATTTGATGGCAATTATGCCATTGTTTTTTATTGAACCTACGGTGGGAATTATGAATTCGTATGGTCTGGTGAAAGGAAAAATTTTGGCATTATTTATTGCTTGCTTTTTATCCTTTGTGTCCGTAGTTGCGGTTACAGGTCTGGTTTCACAAGCCATTATTCGAATGAAACAGAAAAAGGAGGGCAAATAAAATGAATATCAATGAAATGTTAAGTGAATCTCTTTTCTTTGGAATGATTTTAAGTCTTCTTGCTTATAAAATCGGTTTTGAAATTCAAAAGAAATACAAAAAAGTGTTTTTGAATCCCTTGTTAATTGCCATTGTAATCGTAATTGTATTTTTGCTTATTACAGGTATTTCTTATGAAACTTATCGAAATGGGGCAAAATATCTAAGTTATTTTTTAACTCCTGTAACAGTTTGTCTGGCAGTTCCGCTTTATAAACAAATGGAAACTTTGAAGAAAAATATGGCAGCAATTTTAATCAGCATTGCCATTGGATGCGTAACCCATGCAGGGGTATTGATTGCCATAACTGCTATATTTAAAATGGACAAACAGTTGTTAATGTCTGTGATGTCGAAAAGTGTAACCACCGCCATTGCTTTGGGAGTAACAGGTGAAATCGGCGGAATTCAGGGAATTACTGTAATCGGAGTTATGGTAGCAGGAATTTCCGGCGCGGTAATTGGACCAACATTATTAAAACTGTTCCATATTACGGAACCGGTAGCTCAGGGCCTTGCTATGGGAAGTGCATCTCATGCAATCGGTACCTCGAAAGCCATTGAGTTAGGAGAAATTCAGGCTGCAATGAGTTCTCTTGCCATTGTAGTAACAGGAATATTAACAGTTGTGATTGTACCTTGGGTAGTAAGCTTTTTATAGATTGGTTGGGGTAGAGCTTAGTTTGGCAAATTACTTTCAAATTTTCAAATTTTTAGGCTCAAATGACAGAGTAAGTTCTAGTTTGTCAAAGAAAATGTTTAGTGATTCCCCGGTTGATTACAGCCGGGGAATTTTATGTACAGGAAATATGGTTAAAATAGGTGATTTTGGAAAGGAAATGGGATAAAATCATCTGT
>JAFZGJ010000160.1 GCA_017555455.1 Lachnospiraceae bacterium | reverse complement strand
TGTGGGTCGAATTTTGTCGTTTTCTTAGGCACATTGTACCACATAATATTGTCAAATAAAAGTCAATATCTCCACTATTTATTTTTGTTCTAACAAATATCCAAAAATATGAAGTCCCAGCTTCAACACATTATGCCTTAATAAATTATTCTTTATGATTACATAATCATCCGCAATAATTTTTTCTACCATAGATTTGGTTTCTTTTCTGTCCAATTCTACCGGGTCCTTCTGCTCCAAAGACTCATATCTTTTTGCCATTTCTTCATCGATTTTACCATTGTTGGCAACTACCACATTAATTTTGCGTTTTCCTAAATACTGATTTAATAATTTTACATGGTCAGACACTTTAAAATCTTCTGTTTCTCCCGGTTGGGTCACCATGTTACAAACATACATAATTTTCCCCTTGCTAGAATCTATAGCTTCTACAATTTCTTCACAAATCAAATTCGGGATAATACTGGTAAACAAGCTTCCCATACTAAGAAGAATTAAATCTGCGTCTTTGATTGCCTGCACTGCTTCTTTCGTTGGTCTTGGCTCTTCTTTATAAAAAACTCTTTTTACAGAACTTTTATACCGGGTAATGTTATGCTCTCCTTCTATAATACATCCGTCTCCCATTTCCCCCATAAGCACCACATTTTCTTCTGTCAAAGGAACTACTTTTCCTTTCAGATTAAATATTTTGCTTAAGGCTTCAATTCCATCTGACAGATTTCCGGTAATTTCACTGGAGGCTGTCAAAAGCAAATTTCCCACCGTATGCCCATCCAAATCACTGGTAGTCTTAAAACGATAATTAAACAACTGCATAACCAAAGGTTCTGTTTCCGATAAAGAAACCAGTACTCGACGGATATCTCCTACTGCCGGAATATTAAATTCTTCCCTCAAAGCTCCTGTACTGTTACCATCATCACAAACAGATACAATGGCAGTCAGGTCTATAGGAAATTCTTTTAATCCTCGAAGTAATGTGGAGGAACCGGTTCCTCCTCCCAAAACAACTACTTTCTTTTTCATAAACTATTCCCTCCGTTTTATTATCTCAATTATATACTTTATACCAAAGTTTTACAACGCGTGAAAAACCGGTTTCGTTTTCTCAAAAGTACAATATTCTTTAAACCCAAGTTTCTTTAACTCCTGTTACTACTTACTTATTATAGCAAACTTTTTACATTCTTTCACTGACATATTATTCTTCTTTCTTACAACTGCTATATTATTTTCAGACTTTTTCATCATTTTTTTACTATTTTCTAACTTTTCTATTCGCAAATTCACTTAAATAGGATATAATATACTTATCTATATTACAAAAGAAACAGAGGTGATTATCATGTTGAAAAATTGGATTCCTGCGGAAATTCCCACTAAGGAAGAAATAAAACTCCGCCTGGACAAATCACGGAGCAGACTTTATGAACTACAAATGAAAATTAAAGAACACAAATTACCGGTTCTTGTCCTTTTTGAAGGTTGGGGAGCTTCCGGTAAAGGCAGTACTATCGGAAAAGTAATTAAAAATATTGATCCCAGATTCTTTAAGGTAGCAACCACATCTGCTCCCACAGAGGAAGAATTGCGCAAACCATTCCTCTATCGCTACATGAAACAAATTCCTGAAAGTGGTAAATTTACTTTTTTAGACTCCGGTTGGATGGAGGAAACGGTACAGGAACTCCTTCAGGATAAACTTTCAGATGAAGATTATAGCAA
Source organism: Lachnospiraceae bacterium (assembly GCA_017555455.1). GTDB lineage: Bacteria > Bacillota > Clostridia > Lachnospirales > Lachnospiraceae > SFDP01. The sequence goes on along the minus strand of JAFZGJ010000160.1, from coordinate 6,390 downwards.
ACGTATTGACAGTATCAAACGGTTTGAACGTCAATTGACAGACAATGGATATTTGGTTCTGAAATTCTTTATGCAAATTGATAAGGACGAACAAAAAAAACGTATCGAGAAACTTTTAAAAGACAAGGATACCAAATGGAGAGTTTCCCATTTCGATAAATGGCAAAATGAACACTATAAAAAATGCTGCAAAACCTTTGACCGATACTTAAATGATACGAACCTATCCACCTCTCCCTGGTATTTGATTGATTCCAGAGACAATAAGTGGGCTGAACTTCAGGTTTTAGAAACCTTAGTCAGTGGAATTGAAGTAGCTCTTCAAAACTCTGCTCATTCTGTTCCTCTGCTACAAAACATTTTTCCTTTGGTTAAGATGCCTAAACTGGCAGATATTCCTTTGGACGGAAAAGAAATTTCCGATGAAGATTACAAAAAAGAACTGGATGAATTGCAAGACAAATTAAGAGACCTACATAACCGTCTGTATCGTAAACGTGTTCCTGTTATCATTACTTATGAGGGTTGGGATGCTGCCGGAAAAGGCGGGAATATCAAACGAATCACCGAAGCTTTAGACCCCCGTGGTTTTGAAGTCCATCCCATTGCCAGTCCAGAACCTCACGAAAAAGCCCGCCACTATTTATGGCGTTTCTGGACCAGACTCCCCAAAGATGGCCACATTGCCATTTTTGACCGTACCTGGTATGGCCGTGTTATGGTAGAACGTCTGGAAGGCTTTTGTTCTGAAAATGATTGGAAACGCGCCTATAATGAAATGAACGAATTTGAAAAAGAGCTTTCCGACTGGGGTGCCATTATCATCAAATTCTGGGTACAAATTGATAAAGATACCCAATTACAACGTTTTACCGATCGTCAGAACAATCCGGAAAAACAATGGAAAATCACCGACGAAGACTGGCGCAACCGCGAGAAGTGGGATTTATACGAAGATGCCATTAATGAAATGCTTCAAAAAACAAGTACTACTTATGCTCCTTGGTATATTTTAGAATCAGTAGACAAAAAATATGCCCGAATCAAAGCTTTAAAAATTATTATTGAAAAATTAGAACAAGCACTAAATTAATAAAAATTAATTTTCTAAACTATAAAAATTTTAATGAAATAATTTTAAATTTCCTCTTTACCGGACAAGCGGTAAAGAGGAAATTACCATTTCTTATTGATGATTGCGTGGCAATCGTATCTGTGCTCTGGTTCCTTCTCCCGGAACTGACATTATCTGCAAGGTTCCTCCTACCATATTTTCTATACGATAGCGGACATTACGGATTCCTACCGCATTTTCTTTCTCCAGTACCTCCGGTATAAAACCAATTCCGTCATCTTCAATCGTAATCAGTATATCATCTTCATTTGCCCTACTGCTTAAAGTAACCGTCCCTTTTTTTCCGGGAGCCAAGAGTCCGTGTTTAATGGCATTTTCTACCAATGGCTGAATTGTCAATGGGGGAATTTTAAAATCTGTAACTTCCAGATTTTTTTGAAAGCTTATTTTCTCCCCAAAACGCAATTTTTCCAAAGATATATAATCTTCTAAATGTTGTAATTCCTGTGAAAAAAATATGGGTTCATCCCGGTCCATAATAGCTATATTTTTTCGCAGATATCTGGCAAAAAGAATCAATGCATCGTCCGCTTTTTGAGGATTTGAATTACATAACCCGCTAATAATTGTCATTACATTAAAGATAAAATGAGTCCGGATTTGGCTCATCATAACACTGACTCTTCTGTCTTTTAATTCCTGCTGTAGTTCTCTCTGCTTTTCTTCTAATTCCTTCGCTCTGGCAGCCTCGTTTATTTTCTGTGGAATAATTCGCACTACAATAACAAAAGCTACCAACATATAAACTGAGAACACTAAGCCGGATATTACTCCACCTTGCCACCATCCCATAGCTGTGGCTACTACATCCAACATAAAGCTAAGAAGTGGTACAGTAATTGCTGCCTTCACTAATATTTTATTATATTCCATTTCTTTTTTATCATACCAAACAAAGAAAATCATACAAAGGCAAACCATACTTTCTAATAACGCCCAGACTCCCCAAGTACCATAAAAATGAACCTTTGCGGATATAGAATAAAGCACCAACATTATCGGAATCATACCAGATACATGAACTAAGCTTACGGCATATTTTTGTATTTTTTCTCCCAAAACATTAGTAATCAACACCGTAGTCAGGTACTGATATAACATCATACAAATCCCCAATGCCGCTGTATTAAAGTTAAAGGAAGCTTTCCATACATTCACATTAGAAGAGCTTAAAACAATATATCCTCCGGCAAATACCATGAGAAAAGCAATCATCAAAAAATATCGATTCCCACGAATATGGATTCTTCCTGCAAAAAGAGAAATTCCTAACATACAGCAGGCACTTAACAAAATCAGCATTCCTATGATACGTTGTAAGCTTCCCTCTTCTATTCTGTCTTCATCAAATTCATATCCGACATAAGTATATAGGTTGTTAAGCATTTCATCCACCGCATTTTCATTGCCAAACTTATGGGGACTATGGATTAAAATCTCTATATCCTTCCCTGCTTCACCGCCATATCTATAAAATTGCCAGATTTTTGCACAAGTGATTTCATAGCCCGGAAGCTCAGATTCAAAAACAATCGTTTGTTGGTCATTTTCTTGAATTTTTACCATCAAATGATCACAATAGAAGGCCACTATTTCTTCCGGTTCTACAAATCCTACATCTTCTCCCCACTGGGGAAAATATTTATGAAGTGTGCCCCTTAGGGTAATATCCGCTTCTCCGGCTGACAAATGAATTCCTTTTTTGTATTCCTGCCAAGGTCCATCTCCAAGCTTATATTCTCCTTGAAAATACACCTTGGGATAAATTACTCCCTTGGACTGTACTGCAACATGACTGTTTAACCATAATAAAATACCTGCCATTATTATCGTCACAATTACATATATCACAGGAACGATTCTTGCATTACACTTCTTCATTGCTACTCCTTCTATCTATGCAGTGAAACAAATGTTTTCCTTTTCCATATATTCTTCCAATCTTTGATTAATGAAACCAAAGATATCCTGAGTTCCATAGACCTGTTTCAGCATTCCTTTTAATACACGGCCACCGGCCTTTTTATCGTGTCCACCGCCACTTCCGATTCCTTCACACAAGAAACGGGCAATTTCATTAGCACGAAGGCTCTCATGACAAGTACGCAAAGAAATCTGATACCCATCTCCGGCTTCTGTATATACAATACTTAATAATACACTATCTACCTGAATCATAAAGTCACCAATGATACCTAATACCGCCTGGTCACATTTTAATACTTCCACAATGGCAGTTCTTCTGTCAATATCAAAATAGTGATTATGCATGGCATCCGCTACAATCATCAATTCTGCAAAAGACATATTGGATTTTACCAATCGCTCAAACAAAGGTTGGTCTTTTAACAAATCCTGCTTCATGGCAATATCCCGTTCATAGAACATGTCCAAAAACGAGGAAGTATCTGTATATAAACCATATAACATGGCTACACAGAGTTCTTCGTCTTCTTTTACCGGATATCCTTCCTCCAATAAGAGTTCGTATACAATGGTAGAACAACTCTGATATTGTGATTTTACTAAATAGTTATCATTTGCTTCCACAATCCGAATATGATGATCAATAATGATACAGTCCTCTCTACCAAAATCATAGATATTTCCCTGCCCTTTTTGACCATCTACGATTACGAGAAATTCATCATCCTCAATTTTATCTACTTTTTCAATCTTAATTCCACACTCTTTAATTAAGATTTTTAAATTCGCTTTAATTATTCCTTGTGGTCCACCATAAACAATACGTGAGTCAATTCCATTTTGATTTAAAAATTTCTGTACTCCAAAAGCAGATGCCACAGTATCCGGATCCGGATTGTTATGACATTGAATACATATTTTTTTATAGTTCAAAAGTTTCTGCAAAAAACTCATACTGATATTCCTCGTTTCCTATCTTATTGCTTAAATCCATTTATCCAAGAAGGCACAATTCTTCCAATCACATACTGCGGATTGACTCATCTTTTCTTTTAACTTCCGGATGTTCATTTTTTCTTCTTCACTGTTATGCTCGTATTCTTCCATCATCATATCCAAATTACATCTCATAACTGCCACTTCTCTGGCAAGGTTTTTGATTACATTACGGGCATTCTGCATATTGGTGCTAATGAATTCATCAAATTCATCTATACTTACCCTCATAACCAAAGTCTCTTCTAATGCAACAACAGTATACATACATGGACGTTCACAGAGCATTCCACTTTCTCCAAAGGTTCTTTGTGCATCAAAGATTCCTAACAAAGTTTCATTTTCTTCTCCATAGTTAATATACGCTGCTACTTTTCCGGATAAAATCTTGTACATTTCAAAGGTAATCTGCCCTTCCATTACGATGACTTCATCTTCATTATATTTCTTTAATTTTGATGTATTTTCCATATATTCTCCTCTTCCAGACTATCTTTAACCCTTCGCATTTTAAAGCGAGGGGATTTCTCCAATGGTTGTAATTATGCTTATAATGTTTTTTCTTCTTCTATTTCCGGTTCTTCTGTTGTTTTTTCTATTAGCGGTTCTTCCATTTTCAGCATTTTTTGTCCGTTAATCACAAGGTTCATTCCTAACATCTCACCAGGACCAATAACACCAAAATTCTCAGTAACTTTTAAAGGTTGATCGTAAATTTCCACTTTTATATCCAAAGACTTACTTGCGCCATTTTTCAACAGATCACCCAGCATTTTTTCATCCAGTTTATCCATTTTTTCCTGACATTCTTTAATTTCCGGATGTTCTTGCAGAGTCAGTCCCATAAGGAACAAATCGTTATCCTGTAGCTTTGGAGCAAGATGAGGCTCTTTTCCATTCAATCCCGCTATAATAATCTCTTCCTTCATATTAATCTCTGCTGTATCTCTAGCATTTAAGAAGCCTCCATCTAATGCCTTATAGAAATTCTGATAACGCCCATCGTAGACATTCTTCAAACCATAAAAGGCATCGGCCTCACGAAGCTGATCTACTAAAGCATCGTATTCCTTTTCTCCACCGCAATAAGCCACAGATACATCGTTTTTTATGTGATCCATATGCAAAACATTCATACACATAAGACCAACATAATACTTATGATAATTTTCTCTAAGATCTTCTTTGGTCTTAATAACCTGGCTCATTTCTTTTACCAGAGCAGGCATTTCTTTGGCCAAAGTCTTCATACTATCCACATGTAGTTTGCTAATATCTTCTTTGGTCATCTTTTCATAGTCTTCTTTGAATTCCCTTCCAATTCTAGCACGAACATCTCCTAACTTAGTAGTATCCAAGACATCCTTCAGGCTATGACCTTCGTTAAGCATTCTTGCCACTGCATAATATAAAGGTCTATCACGGAATATCTGAGCGTTGGTATCTAACTTATTATGGATTATAACGCCTTTTCTGCTTGCGGCTCCTTCCGGATAAAAGGAATACAGCACGGCATCTCTATGTCCTGCTATCTTTTCTCGCATTCTTACGGCTTTAATGTATTCATCTTTGTATTTTTCTACAATTTCCTTTCGAGATTCATGTTCTGCTTTCTCTGCTTCGCTCAGCGGCTTGCACACCTTACGTGCCGTCAAGCCTTTTTCTTCAGCCTCTTTCATTTTCTCTCTGGTTCTTAGGTCATAAGCAAGCTTATTTCTTACTTGTTCCCTACAGACATCCATTTTCTGCTGTATCTTATACTGCTTATATTTATCCTTAAAAAATCCAAGCTTTGCTAATATAATTTCCCAGAATTTCATGGTAACTTTTTCCCTAGGTTTGGATCCTTCAATGACAACAGGTTCCGGACGATAGGTCTTACTTCTATCCGTTGTTAAATAAGGAGCAAATACTTCTACACTTCCTCCGGTTCTTAATGCTGCATTTACATATACACAGCTAAGAGTTTCTATCTCTTCTTTAGAAAAATCTTTTTTCTTTGTTTTTTCTTCCATCATTTCACGAAGGGTTTGTCCGTTGATGATCAGAAGATCCATTCTCTCTTCCAGATTACCTGCCAATGTATCCAGAGTGTCCTTACAAGCATCTACAGCATAAGCAGTAGCTGTGCTAGTAACCAATTTTTCTGTTGGTTTAGCTTTTTCTTTTTCTTCCTCATTTTTTTCTCTGAAACTAGGATGAGACTGCATCATCTGTTCTGCAAACTTGTCCATATTTCCCAGGTCAATCTTAACCTTAGAAGGAAGTGTTTTCAAACGTTCTGAAGAATCCATAGACGGTTTCGCTATATAACCATCTGTTTGATAGCCAAT
>JAFZGJ010000159.1 GCA_017555455.1 Lachnospiraceae bacterium | reverse complement strand
ATCAATAAAGAAAAGCTTTTGGCCAATACTCAGGCAGAGTTGTTGACTGCAGAAAAAATCAAGGAACAGGCGCAGAAAGAATTAGAACAGCTTCTAAAAGATATTGACAGTGAATTAAAGCTTGGAAGTCAGAGCGATGCCATTCGTGAACAGAGGGAAAAAATTGCAAAATTAAAAGAAAATGCAGTAGGAGCAGTAATCAAAGCTCCTATGGCAGGAACTGTTACCGGTGTTAATAAGATTGCAGGAGAAAGCATTTCTCCCAATGAAGAACTGGCAGTGATGCAGCCCGAGGGGAAAGGGTTTCAGATGAGCTTTTCCGTAACTCCGGAACAGGCAAAAAAAGTTACTGTAGGAGAACAGGCTGAAATACAGAATTCCTGGTATTATAACGATATTGTTGCTACCTTGAGTGCCATCCGTCCGGATCCGGAAAGTAATGGAAGTAAGAAATTGCTGGTATTTAATGTGACAGGTGATGTACAGGTAGGGCAGTCTATTAGTGTTTCCGTCGGCCAGAAAAGTGCCAGTTATGATTTGGTAGTGCCAAACAGTGCAGTAAGAGAAGATAACAATGGTAAATTTATTTTAATCGTGGAAGCGAAAAATTCTCCTTTAGGAAACCGCTATATGGCTACCAGAGTAGATGTAGAGGTGTTGGGAGCAGACGACAATAAAACCGCCATTAAAGCACCATTATATGGATATGAATTTGTAATTACCACTGCTACCCAGCCGGTAGAAGCCGGAAAACAGGTAAGATTGGCAGAAAATTAGATTTCCGGGTATAGAAAGATAGAAAAGAAAGCAGAAAAGTAGGAAAAGAGGAGCAGACTGCAGTGAAAAATTTAATACAGAATATTCCTGTAAAAATTCGTTTCATGGGACTTGTAAGTGCAGTGTGTTTACTTTTGGCAGGAATACTTTTACTTTTTGAAAATCAGATATTAAGAGGACTATACGACCAACAAATGGCAGGACGATGGTCAAAAGAGGGAGAAGCGTCCCAAATCAGTGTCTTTTATGCGGAAAATGCTATAGATAGTGAAGACTATTTTTTAGGTATGGAGCAAAGTGTGGAAAAAGCACTGCAGAATGCCGGTATTATCAAGGAAAAAGAGCAGGCAAGATTGTGGATATGGGCTGCCAGCAGAATGGGAAAGGCAACACTTAGTACTACCCGGGCAAAGGTAGAATTACAGGCGGTGGGAGTCAGTGGAGAGTTTTTTCAATTTCATCCTCAAAAAATTGTCAGTGGAGCTATGTTTTCTCAAGATAATTTGATGAAGGATGGTCTTATTATAGATAAGGAAACCGCATGGCAGTTGTTTGGTTCCTCAGACGTGGTAGGAATGCAGGTGATGATTGGCGAAGTTCCACACTATATTACAGGTGTTATTGAACGGGGAGATTCAAGATTGGAAAAAGCAGCAGGGTTGGAAAAGCCCATGTGTTTTTTATCTTTGGATAGTTTGAAAAGTTATGGAACCGTCAATGGAGGTTTCACCTATGAAATTGTACTTCCAAATCCGGTGAAAGGATTTGCTCTTTCTACCATGCAGACTGTGGTAGGTAATGGAAATGAAAATGTGGTAATTGTAGAAAACAGTACACGGTTTCAATTCCTTTCTTTGGTTAAGATAATCAAAGATTTTGGCATCAGAAGTATGTCTTTGAAAGGGGTAGTATTTCCCTACTGGGAAAATATTGCCAGAGGGAAGGAAGACATATTGGCATTATTTTTAATGTTTAAAATCTTATTATTGGTGTTACCGGTTATATTTATTATTACTTTTATTATATATTTATGGAAAAACAGAACCTGGAGTTTGAGACAGATCCTTGTACGTGTACAGGATAAAGCTTATGAGGCAGATTCCAAAAGGATGCAGAAGAAAAGAAAAAAGCAGGAGGGAAAAGTTTGAAATGAAAAGAATCAGAATGGCATGTAGTATATTGATTATGGCGTTGATGCTTTCGGCCTGTGGTGGTGGTGAAACGAGTGCGACAAAAGAAAATTCAATAAATAAAAATGCGGTTTTTAAAGAAGAAACAGGAGTTTTTGCTTTAGAAGAGGGAGATATCAGCCAGTTGGTTGTACAGGGAGATACCCTGTATGTAGAACAGTATGTATATAATTATGAAAAACCTCAAGTAAGAACAGAAGAGGCCGTGGTAACAGAGGATGCAGTTGTGGATGGAGCTATGGAAGAATTTGTGCCGGAGGATACTTTTGCAGTTCTGCGTAAAATTACCGGTTATTCTGTGGATGGAGCCGTAAAAAGTCAATTTGAAAGTGTGTTGGAGTCTAACTGCGGCGCAGGTAGTTTTGCTGTTGACAAGGAAGGAAATGTTTATTCTCTGATTTACCAATATGCAACCTATGAAGGAAATGACAATAAAGATAAAACTTATTTAAAGGCTTATGCAGCAGACGGAACTATAAAATGGGAGATTTATTTAAATGAAAATATTTCAGAAGAGGAATATTTTTATATAAGTTCTGTATTCTGCAATGAAAACAATCAAATTATTTTAGATACTTCCAGAGGAATTGAAGTTTATGATAATCAAGGGAATCCTGTGAAATTGATTGAAAAACAGAATGGAAATGATAGCAGATTGCTTAGAGTTCGGGAGGGTAAGTTTGCCCTTGCCAGTAGTGACGGAACAACTGCGAATATTCAGACTCTGGATATCCAGAGTGGTATTTTAGGCGAAAAAGTAGCACTTCCCTTTAATTATTACAGATATCAAATAAATCCGGGAAAGGCCTACGATATTTATCTTTGTGATGATTATGGAGTTTATGGGTATAATATAGGAGATGTGGAAATAACTAAGATTATGGATTATATTTCTTCTGATTTTTCTAATTCTATTTTATATCAGACAACATTCTTGGACGAAAATACCTTTGTGGCATACTACTATGACGATAAAGCTGTTTTAGCTAAATTTACTAAAGTACCACCGGAGGAAGTAGTAGATAAGACAGAACTCATTGTTGGGTGCTATTATTTAGACAATAATGTAAAAGAAAAACTGGTAGAATTTAATAAGAAAAATCAGGAATACCGTTTGAATGTCAAGGATTATTCCACCTATGATACCATGGAGGATTATAGTCAGGGACTGACAAGGCTGAATGCCGATATTGTTTCCGGAAATATACCGGATATTATGTTGTTGAATACACAAATGCCTTTTGAAAGCTTTGCAGCTAAAGGAATTTTTGCAGATTTAAATACATTTTTGGAAAAAGATACAGAACTGAAAAAAGAGGATTTACTTCCCAATGTTTTAAAAGCACTTTCTTCTGAGGATGGCATGTATCGGATATCGCCTTCATTTTCTGTGACTACCTTTGCGGCAAAAACCGCAGATGTGGGAAAAGAAGCGGGGTGGACCATGGATGAAGCTATGGAACTTCTTGCTTCTAAGCCGGAAGGAACCCAGCTTTTAAGTGAAGTGACTGCATCCAATTTCTTATATTACACCGTATGGATTTGTGGAGAGCAGTATGTAAATTGGGATACGGGTAAGTGTTCCTTTGATAGTGAAGGCTTTATTAAAACTTTGGAATATGCAAAAAGTCTTCCGAAAGAAATTGATTATTCTACGGTTACTGATGATGAATCCTATTGGCAGGAAATGGAACTTCAGTACAGAAACGGAAAAACAATTTTAAATATGCAGTATTTGTCCGGGTTCAGAGATTATAATTATGCGAAACAGGGAGTTTTTGGGGAAGATATTACCTTAATCGGTTTCCCTGTGGATGAAGGTATGGGGGCCGGTTTGAGTTTTACTTCTCCTATGGCAATCAGTGCATTGAGCAAACATCAGGATGTGGCATGGGAGTTTGTAAAAACCTTCTTTATGGAAGAATATCAGGAATCGCTGAATTATGATTTTCCGGTGAGAGTGGATAGCTTGAAAAAGCTGGAAGAAAAGGCATGGGAAAAGCCATACCATATAGATGAACAGGGAAATAAGCACGAGTATGATGATTATATTTATGTAAATGGTGTAGAAATGGCGCTAGAACCTATGAAACCGGAAGAAACTGCGGAGCTGATAGATTACTTATATAAATTAGATTCCCTTTGTATCTATAATGAAACTATTTATAATATCGTGATGGAAGAAGCAGCCGGCTTTTTAGAAGGACAGAAAACTGCAGAGGAAGTGGCGGATGTCATTCAGAGCAGAGTTGAAATTTATGTAAGTGAAAATTCATAGAAGATTTGAAGTAAAATAGGACAGGGATTTCATGAAAAATCTCTGTTTTTACTATAAATTTGAAACGAAACAACTGTTGACAAACTATCTTAAATTCACTATATTTATGGATAGATAAAGATGGTGAAGAAGAGGAGTACAGATTACCCCTTATCAGAGAGAGAAACTCATAGGCTGAGAGGTTTCTTTAGGGAAGGGATTTGGAAGGTAGCTTTGGAATCGGAATGCTGAACTAACAGTAGGTGTTCACGGCTCATCCCCGTTATAGGATAGGTTTCGGTATAGAAAACTTGACGTAAGTTATGAGAATAACTTGTGTAGGAAAGAAACCCAGAGGCTTCTAAAGATAGAAGTGAACAAAGGTGGTACCGCGTTAGAGTGATTTGACGCCCTTTGCTGATGAAAAAGTCGGCAAAGGGCTTTTTATTGTTGCACAATAAAAAGCCCGTGAGAATGCACACGCCGAAGCAAAGGAAAATGTCGCTTTGCGACGCTTCGGCGGCGCAGAATACGCGAGAACGCGTATTCTATTCGAAATGTATGCACGTATAAATATAAAAGGAGACAAATAATATGAGTAAAGAATTAGCAAAAACTTATGATCCTCATGGGATTGAGGAAAAATTGTATCAGAAGTGGCTGGAAAAGAAATATTTTCATGCTGAAGTAGACCACAGCAAGAAACCATTTACTATTGTTATGCCACCCCCAAATATTACAGGACAGCTTCACATGGGCCATGCCCTTGATAATACCATGCAGGATATTTTGATTCGTTTCAAAAGAATGCAGGGATATAATGCTCTTTGGCAGCCGGGTACAGACCATGCAAGTATTGCTACGGAAGTTAAAATCATCGAAAAGATGAAAGAAGAAGGCATCGACAAAGAAGACTTAGGAAGAGAAGGCTTCTTGGAAAGAGCCTGGGATTGGAAGAGAGAATACGGCGGACGTATTATTGAACAGTTAAAGAAACTTGGTTCTTCCTGTGACTGGGACAGAGAACGTTTCACTATGGACGAAGGCTGTAACAAAGCCGTAACAGAAGTTTTCTGCAAAATGCATGAAAAAGGATGGATTTACAAAGGAAGCCGTATCATCAACTGGTGTCCTGTATGTAATACCTCTATTTCTGACGCAGAAGTTGAATACGAAGAACAGGCCGGACATTTTTGGCACATCAAATATCCGATTATTGGAACTGATGAATTCTTAACATTTGCAACAACCCGTCCGGAAACAATGTTAGGAGATACAGCTGTAGCGATTAACCCTAACGATGACAGATACAAACATTTATCCGGTAAAAAGGTAATGTTACCTCTTATGAACAGAGAACTTCCTATCGTAGAAGATACTTACGTTGATATGGAATTTGGTACCGGTGTAGTTAAAATTACACCTGCACACGACCCTAACGACTTCGAAGTAGGAAAGAGACATAACCTTCCTGAAATCAACATCATGAACGATGATGCAACCATCAATGAAAATGGTGGAAAATTCGCAGGCATGGATCGTTATGAAGCAAGAAAAGCTATCGTTAAAGAATTAGACGAAATGGGCTTACTTGTAAAAATTGAAGACCACGTTCATAACGTAGGTACTCATGACAGATGTAAAACAACTATCGAACCAATGATCAAAAAACAGTGGTTCGTAAAAATGGATGAATTAATCAAACCGGCAGCTGAAGCAGTAAGAACCGGTGATATTCAGTTAATTCCGGAAAGAATGAACAAAACATACTATAACTGGACAGATAACATCCGTGACTGGTGTATCAGCCGTCAGTTATGGTGGGGACATAGAATTCCGGCATATTACTGTGATAAATGTGGTGAAACTGTAGTAGCAGCCAGTGCACCAACAGTATGTCCAAAATGTGGAGATACACACTTTACACAGGATCCTGATACATTGGATACATGGTTCTCCTCTGCATTATGGCCATTCTCAACTCTTGGTTGGCCGGAAATGACAGAAGATTTAAAATACTTCTATCCAACAGACGTATTAGTAACAGGATACGATATTATCTTCTTCTGGGTAATCCGTATGATCTTCTCCGGATTCGAACAGATGAAAGAAAAACCATTTAAGACAGTATTATTCCATGGTTTAGTACGTGACTCCCAGGGACGTAAAATGTCTAAATCTTTAGGAAACGGTATTGATCCATTGGAAATCATCGATCAGTACGGTGCTGACGCATTAAGAATGACTTTAATTACAGGTAATGCTCCTGGTAATGATATGCGTTTCTACAACGAAAGAGTAGAAGCAAGCAGAAACTTTGCTAACAAAGTATGGAATGCTTCCCGTTTCATTATGATGAACATGGAAGGAAAAGAAATTACGACTCCGGACGTAGCTAGCTTAGAACCGGCAGATAAATGGATTTTATCTAAATTAAATAAGGTTATCAAAGAAGCAACTGAAAATATGGAACACTTTGAACTTGGTATTGCAGTTCAGAAGGTTCAGGACTTCATCTGGGATGAATTCTGCGACTGGTATATCGAAATGGTAAAACCTCGTCTGTACAACACAGACAATGCAGACAGCCAGAATGCTGCATTATGGACATTGAAAAATGTATTATTAAATGCATTAAAATTATTACATCCATATATGCCATTCGTAACCGAAGAAATCTTCTGTACATTACAGTCTGAAGAAGAATCTATTATGATAAGCACATGGCCTGAATTCAAAGATGAATGGAACTTTGCAAAAGAAGAAAGTGATATCGAAACTATCAAAGGTGCAGTTCGTGGTATCCGTAACGTTCGTTCTGAGATGAACGTTCCACCAAGCAAAAAAGCACTTGTTTATGTAGTAAGTGAAAAAGAAGAAATCTTAAAAGTATTTGAAGAAAGTGGATTATTCTTTGCTTCCTTAGCTTACGCTTCTGAAGTTAAAACACAGGCTAACAAAGACGGAATCGCAGATGATGCAGTATCTGTAGTAATTCCGGGTGCAGTTTGCTATATGCCATTTGCTGAACTTGTTGATATCAGCAAAGAAATCGAACGTTTGGAAAAAGAAGAAAAACGTTTACAGGGTGAACTTGCCAGAGTTAACGGAATGTTAAATAACGAAAGATTTATCTCCAAAGCTCCGGCTGCAAAAATTGAAGAAGAAAAAGCTAAACTTGAGAAATATCAGCAGATGATGGCTCAGGTTCAGGAAAGACTTGGACAGTTGAAATAAGGATGTATGAAGGGCGACGTTAGTCGCCCTTTGTTGTTGAAGCTGTTAGAAGTAATCTTGATGATGGATGATTTTTGTTGTAGTATATTTAAGATGGTTTATATGTTTTTACAGATTGTGAGGATTAAGCATGGCTGTATTTAATGAAGATATGAGGGTAAAGATACCGGCTACAATTCAATTTTTAAGACTAGGATATGAGTATCAATCTCTTCGAGAAGCAGATATTGATTTTAATACAAAAATATTCATAAATAGATTTAAACCTGCTCTTGAAAAAATTAATGGTAGAGAGTTTTCTTTTGATGAGATAAAAGAGATTCTATTTGAGATTAATAGTGTAATTAAGAACAATGATCTGGGAAAAGAGTTTTATAATTGGATGATTAATCCTTTGGAACGAGTGAAAATATTTGATGTTCAAAATTGGGGAAATAACGATTTTGCAGTTGTAGATGAGCTTCCTTTTTCAGTAATTGAAGGAACAGAACAAGGTTCATTTAGACCTGACATTAATATACTTATTAATGGCATTCCTTTGGGATTTTTGGAAGTGAAAAAGCCAAATAATGAAGGCGGGATTCAAAGAGAATTCGAACGTATAATTAATAAACGTTTGGTGAATCCTGATTATAGGAAATTTTTTAATATGATTCAGTTTGTTTCATTTAGCAATAATATGGAATATGAAGATGCGGATGATGCAGAAGATGTAAAAGCCGGTTCCTTTTATACTACGCCGAATGGGACTAATACAAATTTCTCTTTTTTCAGAGAAGATGATGAAAACTATTATGTAGACTATCCGTATCTTAAGATTACAGAAGAAACAATAAGATACATAATAAAAGATTGTGGCTATAATCCGTCAGAATATGATACAGACGAATTTAAGGAGAATTTGAAAACAAAAACTCCATGTAATTGTTTTGTGACATCTGTATTTGATAGAGAGCGTTTTGTATATTTTCTGCATTATGGAATGATGTACTTGAATGGAAAAATTCCGGAAAAGCATATTATGAGATATCCGCAATTTTTTGCTACCAGAAAAATAATAGAACGTCTTGAAAAAGGCGGAAAAGGTGGAATTATTTGGCACACACAAGGCTCAGGTAAAACGGGATTAGCAGCATTTGCAAACAGAATTATTAGAGATTATTATGCAAAACAGAATGTTAATACTCGATTTTTCTTTATTGTAGATCGATTGGATTTATTACGTCAGGCATCCATAGAATTTAAGATGCGTGGACTGAATGTAATAAATTGTAAGGACAAAGAGGAATTTATGAAAGAAATAGATAAACCTTTGTCTACAAACATTGATACAAAATCCATAGGAGAAGTATGTGTTGCAAACATCCAGAAGTTAGAAAGTCGATTGGATGAAGCAAAAAATGATTATAATGCGAGAGTGCAAAGGATATTTTTTATTGATGAAGCACATCGCAGTTACAAGTCTACAGGTGAGTACTTTAAAAATTTAATGACTTGTGATTCAGACGCAATATATATTGCATTGACAGGAACACCATTACTTACTAAGAAGGAACGCTCTAACCTAAAATTTGGTGATTATATTCATAAATATTTTTATGATAAGTCTATTGCGGATGGATATACATTGCGTATTAAAAAAGAAAATATTGATACGGTAGCAAAGAGTGAAATTAAAAAGAATCTGGACATTGAAGATAACAAACTCAATGATAAAGATGTTTTTGAATCAGATGCTTACGTATCTTGTTTAGGTGCATTTATTGAAAGAGATTTCAATAATTTCCGTTTACAAAATACAGACAATACCATAGGTGGAATGATCGTGTGTAGGACGAATCCACAGGCACGTAAGGTGCATGAGTGGTTTAAGAGAAATTCTAAGTTATCTACAGGTTTGGTTATAACCGATGCGAACGATCCGGCACAGGCACAAATTAATAAAAATAATCAGATTGATTTTAGAGATACTCTTGCTCCCGATATTTTGATTGTAAACTTTATGTTGACAACCGGATATGATGTAAAACGTCTTAAAAAGATGTACTTGTTGCGAGGGCCACATGCACAGAGTTTGTTACAAACGATTTCACGAGTTAACAGACCTTATAAGTCACCTAATGGTAAAATATATAAGTATGGCTATATTGTTGATTTTGTGGATATTGAAAAAGAATATGATAATACCATTGATGCTTACATAAAAGAGTTGGAAGCTGATTTAAATGAAAATGGAGAAAATGAAGGTTCACTTACCGGATTAGTGATAGATAAAGAAGATATCAACAGAAAATACCATAAGTATGTTGAGGAATTAGATGATATTATTGATACAGATAATCTGGAGAAATATTCGAAACGATTAACAAGATATAATAAAGAAACTTTATTGAAGATTAGAAGACTGCTTAATGGAATTAAGGAATGTGAAACAGAATTTATTTTGTCTAGAGCAACAGATTATGCGAAACAAATTGACCATGAAAAAAATCAGAAATTGCTGCGTGCAGTACAGGATAGAATTGATTTTATAAATTTGGCAACCAAACCGATAGACATGATGAATGTTATATCTAACGATGAAGTGATTACTATTCTGTATGATTTTATTAAGACTGCAATTATGATTTTAGACCTTGGAAAGTTCACAACAGATCATCCGGCGTATCATAGATTTGAAAAAACTGTAAGAGCTGTTCATGAAGAAATTCAAAAGAATAAGAATAAAAGTGATGTCAAGGTTATGAAGCTGGATCAGTTATTACAGGAAATCTTTAATAAGCTTTCTATATCAGACCTATCTGATTTGGATTCGATTACAGACGAATTATTGGAGGCATTGAAGCAGGCACAGGATATTAATTATGAGAATGAGAGACTTGCACAGCAGTATGGTAATAACTATGCTTTTGTAAAAACTTATCAGGATGCAGTTGCAGACTATACCGCTGTTGATCAATCAGTAATCGAAGGAACTCTTGTAATTGTATATGAGAATATAAAAGATACATTGTCCGTAGATGGCATGATTGCACAGGGCAGAAAGAAGTTTGTTGATAATATTAAAAAGGAATCCACTAAAGATTTATTAAAGGCTGGTTTATATCAGAAGATTAAGGTTTATTATGATGCTATTTTAAATGAGCTTTATACCAATATACAGATTTATAAATAGAAAAGGAGAGGCATAAAATGGCCGATATTCTTGCTTTAGAACGTAAGATAGAAGAGATAATAGATGAATTGAAAGGTTTATGTCAGACCAATGGATTGGCAAATCAGGCATCGGAAGAGGTTGTGATTACATCTGTATTCCTGTATAAGTTTTTAAATGATAAATTTATGGCGAATCTAAAAGAATTTTCAGAAGAAATCGGCATGGATTACAAGGATGTTCTTAAAAACGAAAATTCTGAGATGGATGCTTTTTATGATTCCTATCCACAGGATGTAGCATTTACTTATGATGAGACTATTGATTATCTGATTAATAAAGTGTCTTACAATGAATTCTACAAGATATTTGATGATGCTCTGGAAAAGATATCTAATGATCCTAAGAATGAAGTGTTTTCTGTAGAAACTGCAGATGGGGCAAGAAAACCGTTATTTACACGTATTACAGAGAATGTTGAAAGTTCTAAACGTAATAATTTTGCTAAAAATATTTTTGGTATTATCAGTCAGGAAAGATTTGATTTTGGGGATGCGTTCAAAGATAACTTTGATTTTTATTCCCGTATTTTTGAATATCTGATTAAAGATTATAATGTGGCAAGTGGTGTATATGCGGAATATTTTACACCGCAGGCAATTTCCTCTATTATTGCAAAAATATTGGTTCAGATGAGTCCGGTAGAAGATAAATTATACGATATTTATGATCCATCAGCAGGTTCCGGTTCCTTGGTGTTGCATCTTGCCAATGAACTAGGAGAGGGAAGTTTTGGAGAAAAGGCGCAGGTATATACTCAGGATATTTCCGGTAAGTCCTCTCGATTTTTACGTATCAATATGATGCTTAATGGTCTTACGGGGTCTTTAGATAATATTATCGAAGGCGATACCCTTGATACTCCGGCACATTATAATATACCCCATGAGCCCAATTCCGGTGTAAAACAATTTGACTACATTACATCAAATCCTCCCTTTAAGATGGATTTTTCATCTACCAGAGATAATATTGAACAAAAGTGGTCAGAGTCTGAGGAAAGAGATGGAATACGCAGATTTTTTGCTGGAATTCCAAAGATTCCAAATGCCAAAAAAGGTTCCATGGCGATTTACCTTTGCTTTATTCAGCATATACTTTGGTCTTTAAAAGATAATGGTAAGGCAGCCATTGTTGTGCCGACAGGATTTATTACTGCGCAGTCAGGAATTGAAAAAAAGATTCGAGAGACCATCATTGAGAAGAAATGGCTCAAAGGTGTTATTTCTATGCCTTCTAATATCTTTGCAAATACAGGGACTAATGTATCGGTTTTGTTCATTGATAAAGTGAATACTGCTGGTGATATTATGCTGATTGATGCTTCTAAGCTTGGTAGAAAGGTGAAAGAAGGTAAAAATCAGAAGACTGTTTTGAGTGATGAAGAAGTAACATTGATTGAAAATACATTTATCAGACAGGATGTAGTAGATGATTTTTCTGTAAGGGTATCTTATGAGCAGATAAAAGAAAAAAATTATTCTTTTTCGGCGGGGCAGTATTTTGAAGTAAAGATTGAATTTGTGGAGTTGTCGGAAGAAGAGTTTAATAATCGTATGCTGGCGTATGCAACTAGATTGAATAAGTTATTTGCAGAGGGAAAAGAACTCGAACAATCTATTAAGGAGAGATTGGGGGCGTTGAAGTATGGGTAAAATGATATCTACAACTCTTGAAAATATATGTGGCTCTCAAAAAGGGGCTATTATTTCTGGTCCATTTGGTTCAAATATTAGTAGCAAATTTTTTATAGATGAGGGTATTCCCGTTATACGTGGTAATAATTTAAGTTTGTCATTGGATAAATTTTATGATTATGGATTTGTATTTGTTTCAGAAGAAAAAGCTAATGAACTAAATTGCTATGCAAAAATTGATGATTTGATATTTACAGCAGCGGGGACAATCGGACAGGTTGGAATTATTACTAGTGACAATAAATATGAAAAGTATGTAATATCAAATAAACAAATTAGAGTAACAATAGATAAAGGAAAAGTTGATCCTATGTATGCATATTATTGGTTTTCGAGTCCCTGGATACGGAAAAAGTTATGTGTGAGCAATAAAGGAAGTACGGTTCCGTTGTTAACATTATGGGAAGTAAAAAGTTTACCGATTACTTATCCAGAATCGTTTGACGAACAGAGAAAAATAGTGGCAGTATTTGAAACAATAGGAGAAAAGATAAAAAAGAATAACATTATTAATTCAGAACTTGAAGCAATGGCAAGAACTATTTATGATTACTGGTTTCTTCAATTCGATTTTCCTGACGAAAATGGGAAACCATATAAGTCTTCTGGAGGAAAGATGGTATGGAATGAGACATTGAAGAGAAAAATACCAGAGGGATGGAAATGCATAAAATTAGATACATTATGTTCTTTTAGTAATGGAATAAATTATGATAAAAATCAAAATGGTGATAAAGATTATAGAATTGTAAATGTTAGAAATATTTCAAATTCTTCGTTGCTATTGGATGTTAGAGAATTTGATGTTATTAACCTATTGTCAACACAAGCTGAAAAATATATTGTGGATGTAAATGATATATTGATAGCAAGAAGCGGAACACCAGGAGCAGTCAGATTATTAGTGTCTAATGAGAAAGATGTTATTTATTGTGGATTTATTATTAAATGTTCCCCATACGAGAAACAACAACGTTTGTATTTGACATATGCACTAAAGAAATTAGAGGGGAGTAATGCAACAAAAACGGGTGGGTCTATTATGCAGAATGTTAGTCAAGAAACATTAAAGCAAGTAGAAATATGTTTGCCACCAAGCTATATTATAGATAAATATAATATGGTTATTGAAGAATTATTGAGCAAAATGCAACAAGTAATATATGAGAATCAAGAGCTTATATCTTTGCGTGATTATCTACTGCCATTACTGATGAATGGACAAGTTGGATTTAAGGAGTGTTAACATATTATGAAACAGAAAGTGAGATGATTAATTTGATAAACAATTTTAACCTTTCACAATTCGATGATTATAGAGAAGATAACAGAAGAGAAGTAAAGAAGGCAAATGGTGGTTTGCCGGTATCACTTTGGGATACTTATTCGGCTTTTGCGAATTGTTATGGTGGTGTCATTATTCTTGGTGTAAAAGAGGAAAAAGATGGTAGTTGGAAGACAACCGGATTGCAGAACGAAGCAAAGTTACGGAAAGATTTTTGGGACACTATCAATAACCGTAAAAAGGTAAATATTAATCTTTTGTCAGATGATGATGTACAGACTTACACAGTAGGTGAAAATAAGGATGTTATTATGGTTATTTATGTGCCAATGGCTAAGCGAGAGCAAAAGCCGGTATATATCAATGATGACCTTTTTAATGGTACATTTCGTAGGAATCATGAAGGAGATTATCATTGTACCAGATTGCAGGTAAAAGCAATGCTTCGTGACCAGACAGAGAGAACCATGGATATGGAAGTGTTAGATAAGGTTTCTATGGAAGACTTGAATTATGAGACCATTCAAGGTTATCGTAATAGCCATAGAACTTTAAAGAGAGGACACCCATTTGAGCGTCTTAATGATTATGAATATTTAAGAAGTATTGGTGCAGCCGCTATTTCAGATGAAGATGGACAGTTACATCCTACTGCTGCGGGGATGCTGATGTTTGGTAATGAGTACAATATTGTAAGATATTTCCCGGAATATTTTTTAGATTACAGGGAAGAAAATGATCCTACAATTCGTTGGACGGATAGAGTGCAATCCAGTTCCGGTGAGTGGTCCGGTAATGTTTGTGATTTTTATTTTAGAGTATACAATAAAATTATTAAAGATATCAAAGTGCCATTTAAAATGTCAGGAGGAGAACGTATTGACGATACTTCGGTACACAAGGCTATTCGTGAGGCATTAGCCAATTGTTTAATAAATGCAGATTATCATGGTGTGCGTGGTGTTGTAATCCGTAAGGAACCGGATAAGCTGATTTTAGCAAATCCGGGATATGTTAGAACCGGTAAAAAACAGATGCGTCTGGGTGGTGAGTCCGATCCTAGAAATAAAACGCTTATGAAGATGTTTAACCTCATTAATATTGGTGAACGTGCCGGAAGTGGTGTGCCGAATATCTTTAATGTTTGGAAAGATGAAGGGTGGATTGAACCCGTAATTGAGGAACGATTTGATCCGGATAGAACAGTTTTGTCACTTTCTTTTCAGAAAAAAGCGATAGAAAAAAGCGACAGAAAAAAAGCGACAGAAAAAAAGCGACAGAAAAAGGTGACAGAAAAAACACAGTCACAATATAATACGATTTTTAACTTTATGAAAGAAGATGTATGGTATAAAGCTAGTGATTTGGTGGATGTACTCGGTGTAAAAGAAACAAGAACAAAAGAATTGCTTAGAAATCTTGTTGAGGATGGAATGTTGGTTGATAATGGAGTAACAAAAGGAAAGAAATATAAAAAGAATTAAGTAGAAGCAGTCTTGAAAAAGCTATAGGCTCTGATTATTTTGTTGTCTGATAATTAGAGCTTTTTTTATGTACTGTTATAATTTGTTTTCTACTGTTTTTTTCTTTTTGTGTAGAAGTCGGATTGTAGCAATATTGATGGTATGAGCATATGAATGTTCTATTTTTCATAGTGTAATCTGCTTGTAAATATGAAAAGCAAGTGGTTTAGCGTATTGAAAGCGGATTGAAATCATCAAATCTTGCATTTCATCTGTTCAAGTTGATAAAAGGCTTGTTTTTTGAGATGATATAAGCATCCTGAAATTAACAAATAGTGCAACTAGGATGTAGGAGTCACCATAAAACAAGCATTGGAGAAACGAAAAGCAGATTATATTAAGAGAAATAAAGTATTCGCATGCATTTAACGACAAAAGCTTCTGTGTAATCACATATCTACTTGTATAAAAGATAACAAATACTTTAAAATATATAAAAATACAGAAAGAGTCAGATAGCAATGAGTTATAAACAAATTCAAGAATACATTTTAAATATTCCTAAATTTAGACCTGAAGGTAGTATAGAGCAAACAAGAAAATTTTATGAATTTCTTGGAAAACCCGGGAAAAGTGTGTCTATAGTTCATGTTGCAGGAACAAACGGTAAGGGCTCCACTTGTGCATATATGAATTCTGTGTTGACAGAAGCAGGATATAAAGTGGGA
Organism: Lachnospiraceae bacterium; assembly: GCA_017555455.1. GTDB lineage: Bacteria > Bacillota > Clostridia > Lachnospirales > Lachnospiraceae > SFDP01. Next base: position 17,712 of record JAFZGJ010000159.1, on the reverse strand, counting down.
ATGTTTACTTCTCCACATTTAGTTTCTGTAAGGGAAAGAATGAGAGTAAATAACAGTTTGATTTCTGAGCAAGAGTTTGTAGTGTATTATGAAAAGCTGGTTGAACAAATTGATGCCTATAATAAAATTAAAGAAAACCCTGTTGTAGAAGAAATGACAAACGTAACATCCCCAAAAACAGTTGTAAGATCCAAATATCTTCCCACCTTCTACGAATTCCTCTTTTTCATGGCAATGCTTTATTTTGAAGAACAAAACCCAGATGTCATTATTTTAGAAACAGGTCTTGGGGGAAGGTTGGATGCTACTAATGTAATTGATGCACCTAAGGTAGCAGTGATTACGGAAATAGGAATGGACCATATGGAGTATTTGGGAAATACCTATGAAAAAATTGCAGAAGAAAAGGCAGGTATCATTAAGCAGGGAAGTACTGTAGTTTATAGCCGGAACCGACAGGAATCGGCACAGGTAGTAGAGCGAAAAATAAAAGAATTAGGCGTATTGTGCAAAAGTGTGGAGAATTTAGAAAAACAGAACTATAGATTTGTAGATAAAAAGATTGATTTTTCCTTTCTTTCTCGCTATTATGATTATATTCCCATTAAATTGAATACTTGTGCTGTTTATCAGGTAGAAAATGCGAAATTAGCTTTGAATGCATTGGAAGAATTAGGAATGGAAATTCCAAAAGGAGCCATGCAAAAAGGAATTGAAAAGTGTAAATGGGAAGGCAGAATGGAAGAAATTATTCCTAATGTTTATCTGGATGGCGCCCATAATGAAGACGGAATTCATGTTTTTCTGGAATCCGTAAAGAGGGATGGGGCAAAAGCAAAGCGATGGTTACTTTTTTCCGTAGTGGCAGATAAAGAATATGATGTCATGAAAGAAAAACTGGTGCAATCAGGATTGTTTGATTGTATCTATGCAGCACCATTGAAAAATGTAAGAGGAATTGACAAAAAAGAATTAGAAAATATATTTGCTGACAAACAGGTCAGAATTTTGAATAGTGCCTATGAGGGATTAGAGGAAATATTATCCCGAAAGGACGACAAAGATTTGGTATATGTTACAGGTTCTTTATATCTGGTAGGTGAGATAAAAGAACATTTCGGAGGAAAACATGATTAATTTTGAAGAAGAATTGAAGAAATTTCATCCCAGTTTAGAGATTGAAGATGCTGAGGATGCTTTATATAGAAAAAATCTGACAGATATTGCGGATTTAGTAGTAGATATTGTGAAAGAAGTTAAAGAAGAGGAAGAATAGTTATGATATGTTATCATTGTGGCTGTGATTTGACAGAACATGAATTCTGTACAAATTGCGGAGTCGATGTGGCCAGCTACAAAGTTGTCATTTCTGCCTCTAATATCTTCTATAATGAGGGTTTGGAAAAGGCAAATGTCCGGGATTTGTCCGGTGCGGTAGCCAGTCTGCGTCAATGTTTAAAGTTAAATAAAAATCATGTAGATGCCCGTAATCTGCTGGGTCTTGTGTATTTTGAAATGGGAGAGTCGGTACAGGCATTAAATGAATGGGTTATTAGTAAAAATTTACGTTCTAAGAAAAATCTTGCCGGAGAATATTTGAAGTTAATCCAGAATAATCCAAATAAGTTAGATAATTTAAATTCAACCATAAAGAAATATAATCAGGCACTGCTTTATTGCTATCAGGATAGTGCGGATTTGGCAGTAATACAGTTAAAAAAAGTACTCTCCATGAATCCGAAATATGTTCAGGCACATTTGCTGTTGGCATTACTTTATATCCGCTTTGAAGAGTGGGCAAAAGCAAAAAAAGAGCTGGAACGTGTATTAAAAATTGATACCAATAATACCAGAGCTTTGCGCTATTTACAGGAAGTTTCCGGTGTAATAGGGGACAGTGACAGTAATTCTAAAGGAAATTCAAAAGGCAAGTCCAATGCCAAGGTTAGTAAAAGTAATATTATCAGTGATGATTCTTATCAGTATCAGAGCGGAAACGAAACCATAATTCAGCCTATGGATTATTCAGAAAAAAAGAGTTTGCAATCCATTTGGAATCTGGTAATCGGTATTATCATAGGATTTGCAGTGGTCTGGTTTTTGGTATTACCTGCTAAAATACAGAATGAAAAAGCCAGTGTTAACGATGAATTGCGTAAGGTTAGTGAACAGCTGGATGTAAAAACAGCTACTATTAATGAGTTGGAGAGTAAGGTAAGAAGCTTGGAAACCGAAACCTCTGATTTACAGGGGCAGTTGGAAGGCTTTGTGGGAAGTGGCGGAACCCTGGAGGACGTTAATAATCTTCTTCAGGCAGCCAGAATTTATATTGCATCACCGGAGGAATCCGTAAAAATCGGAGAATATCTGGAGCAAATTAATCCCCATTCCATTACCGAGGAATCTTCAGAGTCCTTTACATCTTTGTATAGTTTATTGCTAAGGGAAGTTGGAAGTGATATAGGAGTCAAATATTACGAGGAAGGTATGAAACATTATAAGGCAGGAGATTTTGAAGCGGCAGTGGAGAAATTGACTAAAGCAGTGACTTATGATGCTTCAAACCAGGATGCTTATTTTAATCTTGGAAATGCCTACCGTAAATTGGAAAAATCGGGAGAAGCAATCGAAGTATATCAGAAGATAATTGAATTGTTCCCTTCCAGTTCCATTGCTAACCGTTCTCAATCTTATATTAATGATTTGAAGGAAGAATAATTTTTGAAAAAAGAATAAGTGAGCTTACAAAAGAGAGTTTAGATAAAAAGTCGGACTCTCTTTTTTTGTTGCTAAAAAAGGAGGAAAAATATGATCGAAGGACAGTTTAAGGTGATTGATGATTATTTGTGTATAAGAATGCCAAAGGAAATCGACCATCACAATGCAGAAATTTTAACTAAAAAGGTGGATGCATATATTTACGGAAAGAAGGTGAACAATATTGTTTTCGATTTTATCGATACAGAATTTATGGACAGTTCCGGTATTGGAATCATTGCAGGAAGATATAAAAAAATGCACTATCTTGGGGGAAAAGTTTTCATTCTTAATGCCGGAAAACAGGTGAACCGGATTTTAATGTTATCAGGAATTCAAAAGTATGTGGTATTTATGAAAGATTAAGCTAAAGGAGAGAAAAGATGCAGATAAATATTAAAAGGAAAATTAAAAATTGGATGCAGTTGGAAATCAACGCAATTTCAGAAAATGAGCAACTGGCAAGAATTGCAGTGGCGTCCTTTATAACACCATTAAATCCTACATTAGAAGAAATGGCTGATGTAAAAACAGCAGTTTCCGAAGCAGTAACCAATGCCATTATTCATGGATATGAAGAACAGTCAGGAACCGTTTACATACGATGCAGATTAGAAGGCGATTTGTTGGAAGTGGAGATAGAGGATAAAGGAAAAGGAATTGAAGATATTGAACAGGCAATGGAACCCATGTATACAACAAAACCGGAAGGAAACCGCTCCGGTATGGGATTTTCTTTTATGGAAGCTTTTATGGATGAATTGGAAGTAATTTCTATTCCCGGCGACGGAACCACTGTTTTTATGAAGAAAAAATTAGGAACCGCCTCATGGCTGGATGAATAGACCGGAGAAAAAGCATGGATGAAACCACAGTACTGATAGAGCGGTTACAAAAAGGAGATAAAGAGGCAAGAGAGGTACTGATAGAGAAGAATCTGGGTCTGGTTCATCACATTGTAAAGCGTTTCCTGGGAAGAGGTGTGGAAGCAGAAGATTTGTTTCAAATAGGAACCATAGGATTAATGAAGGCCATTGATAAGTTTGATTTATCCTTTCAGGTAAAATTTTCCACCTATGCTGTTCCCTTAATCAGCGGGGAAATAAAAAGATTTTTAAGGGATGACGGTATGGTAAAGGTAAGCAGAAGTCTGAAAGAAAATGGTTGGAAAATAAACCGGGTTATAGAACAAAAAAAGCGGGAAGCGGGGAAAGACGTTACTTTAAAGGAGTTGGCACAGGAGACCGGGCTTTCGGAGGAAGAAATTGTTATGGCAATGGAAGCCAATATTCATGTAGAGTCTATTTATAAATCCGTGTATCAATCCGATGGAAATGAAATTTATTTGGTAGACCAGGTGGTGGCAGGCGGCAGGGGGACAAGCTTTGGAGTGGAAGCCGGCAATGGTAGGGATAAAAGAATAACTCCGGCGGGAACTGCAGAGGATAGAGAAAAAGAGGAAGTATTAAATCATATGCTTTTAGAGCAGTTGTTGGAGGGATTGGGAGATTCTGAAAGAAATTTAATAAAAATGCGATATTTTGAGAATATGACACAGGTACAAGTGGCAAGAATATTAGGGATAAGTCAGGTTCAGGTTTCCAGAACGGAAAAAAAGATTTTGCAGGGGATGCGGAAAAGCCTTGAGTAACGGAGGTACCTATGTCAGATAGAACAATCTATTTAAAAATGAATGCCAAGATAAAGCTACAGACAGATGTGGTGCGAATTGGAGATTTGGGTAAGATATACTGTGAAGAATCTGCTGTAGTAAATAAAATAAAAACATTGCAAATATATAGGTTTCAAAAATCGGACAAAAACAGATGCGTTATAGGAGTCTTAAAGGTCATTCAAATGATTCATCAGCAATATCCGGGCTATGCCATTGATATTGTGGGAGAAACGGAAACCATTGTAGAAAAGGTTACAGGAAAATCCAAACCACAGTGGCTGGATTATCTGAAAACAGCACTGGTTTCCGCGGTTTGTTTTTTTGGAACCATTTACACAGTTATGTCTTATCATAATGAAATCAATATTATTGATTTGTTTGAGAAAACCTATACCTTGGTAACTGGAACGGAAAGTGACGGTTTTACTGCTTTGGAGGCTTCTTATTCTATAGGGTTATCCTTAGGAATTATTGTTTTCTATAACCATATCGGTAAACGGAAATTAACTCCCGACCCTTCTCCCGTTACAGTGGAAATGCGTACTTATGAAGATGATGTGAACCGCTCGTTGGTAGAGCTGGCAAACAGAGAGGAGAAAACCATAGATGTCAATTAAATATCTGCTTACGGTTTTTGCTTATTTTGGATTTGGGTTATTGTCGTCCGGGGGAGTATTTACAGTGTTTGTTACTGTAGGTTTGGTTCCGCGTTTAGCAGATAAAACCCACACTGCCACAAAGATTATTTTATATGAAAATTGTATTGTGGCAGGGGCAGTTCTAGGCTGCCTTTTTTCCGTGTATGGTGACTTTTTTACGGAAAAATTCGGAAAGACGGCATTAAACTTAATTCCCGGATGGGGATTGAGGGGAAATCTGATTCTTGCGGTATTTGGTATTTTTGCAGGAATGTTTGTAGGTTGTTTTGCCATTGCCATTGCAGAGATGTTAAATACCATTCCTATTTTTACAAGACGAATCAGCTTGGGGAAAGGAGTGGGAATTGTAATGCTTTGTCTGGCATTGGGAAAAACCGTGGGGGCGTTACTTTATTTTTATCTTCGTCTGGGGTATAATTAAACAAATTGCAGGAGGAAAAACAAATGAGTAAAAAATTAGAAGAATTGCAGAAATACTTAGAAAAAATGAACCGCTATAATCATGTGGTTACTTTGCTTTATTGGGACATGCGCACCGGGATGCCAAAGGGGGGATTTGAAAGCCATGCAGATGCGGTAGCTTTCTTTTCTACAGAACAGTTTCAGATGTCCGTAGCACAGGAATTAGGAGATATCCTGGATGCATTAATGGCACCGGAAGAGTATGAAAATCTGGATGAAACCTGGAAATTCATTGTAAAAAGAATGAAACGGGAATTTGATAAAAATAAGCGTATTCCTACCCGGGTGTTTGAGAAGTATGTGCGGGCACAGTCGGAGGCAGAACATTTCTGGGAAGAAGCAAAAAATAAAAGCGATTACTCTATTTTTGCTCCAAAGTTAAAAGAAATTATTGAATTAACCAAAGAGATTACCGGATATACCGATCCGGAAAAAGAAATTTATGATGCATTGCTGAATCAGTACGAAGAAGGCATGGATTCAGCTATCATTGATAAAATTTTTGGGGAATTAAAAGAAGAATTGGTACCATTGATTGCACAGGTAACTGCAATAGAAAAGCCTGCAAATCCGAAACTTGAAGGCAGATTTGATGTAGATGCCCAGGAAAAGGTTCAAAAAATGTTATTGGATTATATTGGTTTTTCTTGGGAAAAAGGGGCAGTAGGAAGAACGGAACATCCTTTTACATTGAATTTTTCTTCTAAGGATGTACGTGTTACCAATCATTATTATGAAAACAGACCCATCAGTTCTATTTTTTCAGCGATCCATGAAGGAGGACACGCTATTTTTGAACAGAATGTAAATCCGGAATATAATGGTACTGTGGCGGGAAGCTGTTGTTATATGGGAATCCACGAAAGCCAGTCCCGTTTTTATGAAAATATGTTGGGACGAAATAAGAATTTCTGGATTCCGATTTATGAAAAGCTTGGGGAGATTTTACCACAGTTTAAGGAGATTACCTTGGATGAATTTTATGAGGAAATTAACCGTGTAGAAAACAGCTTTATCAGAACCGAATCAGATGAGCTTACCTATGGAATTCATATTATTTTACGTTATGAAATGGAAAAGGCCATTTTCAGGGATAACGTAGATGTGAATGACTTACCGGCTTTATGGAATAAAAAAATGCAGGAATATTTAGGAATTACACCAAGGAATGAAGGGGAAGGTATTTTACAGGATATGCATTGGTCCGGTGGTTCTTTTGGATATTTCCCATCTTATCTGTTAGGAAATGTATATGACGGAATGTTAAAAGAACAGGTGGAAAAAGAGTTGGGGGATATAGATACCATTTTGGCAGAGGGACGTATTTTGGAAATTACCAAATGGTTAAATGAGAAGATTCACAAATACGGAAGTACCCGCCTGCCTAAAGACACTATTATGGAAGTTTGTGGAAGAGAAGTTACGGCGCAACCTTTAATTAAATATTTTAAAGAAAAATATCCGTTGAGATAAGAGCAATATCCATAAGAAAAATAGGGGAGGAAAGTATAATCTTATTGGGGAAAACGGTTATACACAAGTACACATGAATATTGAAAAAACCTTAAAACAAATGACCTTAGAAGATAAAGTGGCGTTAGGAAGCGGCAAAGATTTCTGGCATACTAAAGAGATGCCGCAGTATGGGATTGAATCCATTATGGTAGCGGATGGACCCCATGGGCTTCGAAAACAGCCGGAGGAAGCAGATATGCTTGGAATCAATGATTCCATTCCCGCAACCAGCTTTCCGACAGCAGTGTTATCTGCCTGCAGTTTCGATGAAAAATTGTTAAAGCAAATGGGGAAAGCCATTGCCATGGAGGCAAAGGTAAATAAGGTTAGTGTGATTTTGGGACCGGGAGCTAATATTAAAAGGAATCCCTTGTGCGGAAGAAATTTTGAATATTTTTCAGAGGATCCTTATTTGACCGGGAAACTGGCAGCAGCTTTTATTCAAGGAGTTCAAAGTACCGGAATTGGCACCAGTTTGAAACATTTTGCCATGAATAATCAGGAATATAAGCGTTTTTCTTCTGACAGTATTGTGGATGAGCGGACCATGCGGGAAATTTATCTGTCAGGCTTTGAAATGGCAGTGAAGGAAGGAAAGCCGGATACGGTGATGTGCTGTTATAATAAAGTAAACGGACTTCACGGTTCCAGAAATAAATGGTTATTGACGGATGTTTTGAGGAAAGAATGGGGCTTTGAAGGTCTTGTTATGACTGACTGGGGAGCTATGGTAGACCGTATGGATGGATATGAGGCAGGCTGTGACTTGTCTATGCCCGGTGGCAGCAATTTTATGGAAAAAGAAACCATAGAAGCGGTCAGAAATGGAGAACTGGATGAGGCCTATGTAGAGGAATCTGCAAGAAGAGTGTTGAAACTGGTAGAAAAAGGAATGGAAGCGGTAAATGAAGATGTGCAAGTTTCCTTGCAAAATAATTTTGAGATTGCAAGAAAAATTGCAGAGGAAGGTGCGGTACTTTTAAAAAACGAAGACGGCATTTTACCGGTGTTAGAGAAAGAAAATACGGCATTTATCGGAACTATGGCAGAAAAAAGCAGATATCAGGGAGCCGGCAGCAGCCACATTAATCCTTGGAAGCTGGTTTCTGCTACGGAGGCTTGCCCGGAAGTGGCTTATGCCAAAGGCTGTAATGAAGATGGAAGTACCAATGAAGCCTTATTAAAAGAAGCATTGGAGCTGGCAAAGACGAAGAAACGGGTGGTTGTTTTTGCGGGACTTACAGACAGCTATGAGTCTGAAGGATTTGATCGGGAAAATATGAAAATGCCTCAGGGCCACATTCATATGATAGAAGAAGTAGCCAAAGTAAATCCCAATGTGATTGTAGTTCTTATGTGCGGAAGTGTGGTAGAACTGCCTTGGATTGATAAAGTAAAAGCCATATTATACATGGGACTATGCGGAGAAGCCGGCGGAGAGGCAATTGCAAATCTTTTATTTGGCTTTGCTAATCCCAGTGGAAGGCTGGCAGAAACCTGGGGAGTGAAATATGAAGATTGTGTCAGCGCAGGTTATTATGGAAACCGGTTTAAAGATGCACAGTACCGGGAAGGAATTTATGTAGGATACCGTTATTACGAAAGTGCAGATGTACCGGTAAGATTTCCTTTTGGATATGGATTATCTTATACTACCTTTGCTTATTCCGATTTAAAGACAGATGGGGAATATGTAACCTGTAAAGTAAGAAATACGGGAAAAGTGACCGGAAAAGAAGTGGTACAGTTATACATAGAGCCAAAAGGCAACCGTGGATATCGGGCAAAACGTGAATTGAAGGCATTTACCAAAATAAGTTTAAATCCGGGAGAAGAAAAAACGGTACAGTTTAAGCTGGATGAGAGAAGTTTTGCCATTTGGAATGGAGGCTGGAAAATTCCGGAAGGAGTTTATGATATTTGTATTGGAAAAGATAGTCATTCCATGATTTTAAGGAAAGAAGCAGAAATTAGTCAGAAGACCAAGAATTCCATATTTTTACCGGATGAAATAGAAGTAAAAGAGGTTCCGCAGTGGTATATACAGCCGAAAGCCGCACCTACAAAAGAAGATTTTGAACAGATGCTGGGGAGAAAAATTGTAGAAAAACCTTTGAAAAAAGGAGAATTTACTATGGAGAATACCATCATGGAAATGAAGGATTATTCTTTGGTAATGAAGCTTATGTTCAAAGTTGTGGAAAGGGTAGTTGCCAAAGGCTTTGGCGGAAAGCCGGATTATTCCGATTCTTCCTTTAAAATGATGCTTAGTTGTGCAGTAGATTGTTCCTTATATGGAATGAAAAATAATGTGGCAATGAAGAATCATGTCTTTGAAGGCTTGCTATTTATGGCGAATGGACATTTCTTGAAAGGAATCAGAGAGATGTTAAAAAAATAATAGATGGATTAGAATAAGGGCATTTCGCAAGAGATGCTCTTTTTCAATGAATAAAATTAAAAAAATTTCACATACTACCGTAGAAAGAATGGAAAAACAGATATAAGGGTGAAAAGAATTATCTTTAGATAAAGAGAAAGGAACGGTAGAAAGAATGCAGGAAAATTTAGTAGAAGAATATATGAATGAAGAGCGTAAAAAGGAATATCAGGACTATGTAAAACAGGTAACACCTACTCACAACCTGGCAAAGCAAATGTTCAATGCTTTTTTGTGTGGCGGAATTATCTGTACCATTGGACAATTTATTTTAACCTATTGTACAGAGAACTTAGGAATGGATAAAGACATGGCAGGAAGCTGGTGTTCCTTGATTTTAATTTTTTGCTCTATTATTTTAACAGCACTGCATCAATATGTGAAAATTGTAAAATGGGGTGGAGCAGGAGCATTGGTTCCTATTACCGGTTTTGCCAATTCCGTGGCTTCTACTGCCATCGAATTTAAAAAAGAGGGACAGGTTTTCGGGGTAGGATCAAAAATTTTTACCATTGCCGGACCGGTAATTTTATACGGAATTTTTTCCAGTTGGGTGTTGGGTGTGATATACTGGATAGGGAGGCTTTTAGGGGTAATCTAAAAGGAGAACTTAACATGCACTACACTTATATGTTAAAATGTAAAGACAACACTTATTATACCGGTTACACCACCGATTTGCCCAAAAGGCTGAAGGCTCATAATGAAGGAAAAGGAGCCAAGTATACTAAGGGCAGAGGTCCGGTGGAATTGATTTATTATGAAGCATACGAAGATAAACATACTGCTATGCGTAGAGAGTGGGAAATAAAGCAGCTTTCCCGCAGGGAAAAGGAAGCCTTACAGGGAGGAAATACAAATGAGCAAAAACAAGAAGCTGAGCTATGATAGTAAAATCGGAGAATTATATGCATCTCCTATTGGACACGATACCATTGCCAAGGTATTAATGCAGCTTGGAATTTCAGAGAAAATGATTACCAATCCGCTGGTGTCCAATTTGAAGTTAAAAACCATACATAATCTGACAAAGAAACAGTTGGGGAACGGATTTTTTGACACCTTACTTCATTTAATTAATAGTGAAGAAGATGTGCCGGTAGCTTCCAGAGGAAAAATTACACCAAAATGGTGGAAAGAAGCAGTATTTTATCAGATTTATCCCAGAAGTTTTTATGATACCGATGGAGATGGAATCGGAGATTTAAGAGGTATTATTGGAAAACTGGACTATTTGAAGGAGTTAGGGGTGGATGCTTTATGGCTTTCCCCTATTTATGATTCTCCCAATGATGATAATGGTTATGACATCCGGGATTATAAGAAAATTATGTCTGAGTTTGGAACTATGGAGGATTTTGATGAGCTGTTAAGTGAAATCCATAAAAGAGATATGCGTTTGATTATGGACCTGGTAATTAACCATACTTCCGATGAACATCAGTGGTTTAAGAAAGCGTTGGAAGATGAAAACAGTGAATACAGAGATTACTATTTCTTCCGCAAGGGAAAAGAAGTACCAAACAACTGGACTTCTTTCTTTTCCGGTCCTGCATGGAACTACTACAAAGAAACCGATTCCTGGTGTTTGCATTTGTTCTCTAAAAAGCAGATGGATTTAAATTGGGATAATCCAAAGGTCCGTGATGAATTGGTGGATATGATTAACTGGTGGCTGGATAAAGGGGTAGATGGATTCCGAATGGATGTTATCAACTATATTTCCAAGGAAGAAGGATTGCCTCAGGGAGACCAAGTGATTGGAAATATGATGGGCTTTCCGGGAATTGAAAAATATTACTATGGTCCTAATTTACATAAATATTTAAAAGAGGTCCAGGAAAGAGCCTTTGCGCCTCACGGAGCGTTCTCCGTAGGAGAAACTCCGGGAGTTGGTATGAAAATGTGTCAGCTTTTAACAGGAGAAGAAAGAAAAGAGCTGGATATGGTATTTTCTTTTGACCATTTGGAAACACCGGGACATGTTCGAATGGATGATTACGAATACGATTTAAATTATTATCGAGATTATATGATTGATTGGATGGAAAATTATGGGAACAATTGTTGGATGTCTATTTTCTACAACAATCATGACAACCCAAGAATGATTAGTAAAGTTACCAAGGATAAGTCTTATCATACCGCCCTCTCCAAGCTGTTGGCAGTATTGCAATTTACCTTAAAGGGGACTCCTTTTGTATTTCAAGGAGACGAAATGGGACTGGCCAATTATGACTTTACTTCCATTGACCAGTTGACTGACGTAGAAGCCAAAGGGTATTATGAGGAAAAATGTAAAACTGAGAATGAAGATAAGGTTTTTGCTGAGCTTTTGGCAGGAACCAGAGAGCATTGCCGTGTGTTGCTTCCATGGAATAAAAAATTACCATCTTATCACGCAGGATTACATCAGGAAATCAAAGAAGAAGTACAGAAAGCGTATCAGCAGATTATTGCCCTTAGAAGAAGCGACAAAACTTTTATTTATGGGGATTTTGAAGTTTTAAATAAGAAGAAAAACAGATTTGTTTACAGAAGATACGAAGACTGTAAAGAATATGTCATTGATTGTAATTTAAGCAAAGAAAGCTGCAAAGCACATGTTTTCAAGGAAGGATATGAGTTAGTATACACTACCAATAGCAATGGGGCAGAGCTTTGTTCTTATGAAGCAAGAATCTGGAAAAGAAAATCATAAGTTTTGAAAGGAGCTAAAAAGGAAATTTAGCTCCTTTTTGTGTGAAAAAATGGGAAAAATATACAGTTTTACTTGCAAATATAGAAATTCAACGATATGATACAATAAGTATATTTTGTGAAAAGATTATGGTACGGGGGAAAGTATGAATTATTTGCAAAAACTTTTTATTAACTCAGTAGTAGATATTTATTCAGATATTTTATGTGTGGATATAGAATCCGGAGACTGTAGTTATATTTATACAGAAAATAAAGCAATGGAAGAAATTCATTTACCACAAAAGTGGGATGAAGTGAAACAGATAATTTTGCAGAGCATTGTGCCGGAAGATCATAACATGGTTATGGAAAAATGGGACAGTCATTTGACTATGGATGCGGAAGCGGACAGTGCATTTTCTGTGGAGTACCATACAAAACCGGTGATGGAAGGAAGACCTCCTGCTGTTTGGAAAATGAACATTGCGATTATTGAAAATAGAAGAAGAAAACAGGCACTGATTTTATGCCGTGATAACAGTATCGATATGAAAGGACAGTTTAGAATCCCTGAATTAAAAGATAAAGATCATTTGACCAACGTATATAATCGTTTCAAATTAGAAGAATTGTGCCGGACCGAATATCAAAATATGGAATCCTGTGGTGTTTTATTCTTTGATATCAATGATTTCAAAAAATTACTGGATGCTTACGGGATTGAAGAAAAGGAGTATATTCTTTGTACATTGGCAAATAGCATTAAAACATTGGAAAATGAAAATGTTTTGGCATTCCGTTATGATAGGGATGAATTTTTGGTAATTGCAAAGAACTGTACCAAAGAGCAGTTTAAGGATGTTATCCATAGCTGGATGGAAGCTTGGGAAGATTGTGCGGACAAAAAGAAAATATCCTTTACCGTAGCCTTAGGAAATGCTTGGGATTGTGCACCGGTATCTGTATATGAGTTAATTGCAGTTGCACAGGCGCATATGCACCGCAACAAAAGACAGATTAAAGCAGGACTTCCTATGGATTATTATTTACAGGAAGAAAAGTCTACCTGCTACGGATTGTATAATAAAGAACAGTTTGTTAAAAATGCAACCTATAAATTGAATCATGATAAAGGAGAATATTGTATTGTAGCCATCGATATTGAACATTTTAAATTGTACAATCGTTGGTGGGGGAAAAAAGCGGGAGATATTTTCCTTTCTGAAATTGCAGTCAGATTAAAATTTTATGAAAAGATTCATGGAGGAATTGCAGCTTACATTGGCGGAGATGATTTTGCTGTTATGCTTCCGATGAATCTGAAAATCTTGGAAACACTGGAAAAGGATTTGAAGAAAATTTCTTCCAGAAAAACAAGAAACGTAGGATTTTTACCTGCGTTAGGTGTGTACAAAATACCAAAAGATGTAAAAGATGCGCTGGGAATGTATGATATGGCAATAGAAGCCCAGAAACATGTTATTGGTAATTTTGACAACCGAATCTGTTTTTATGAAGAAAATATGACAGAAGAGATTGAAAAAGAGTTGGATATTCTGAACGAATCTAGAATTGCATTGGAAAGAAGACAGTTCTATTTGGCAGTACAGCCCAAATGCAGAATTACTACCGGTAAGATTGTAGGGGCAGAAGCCTTAGTTCGTTGGAAACATCCGGAAAGAGGGATGATTTTTCCGGGACAATTTATTCCGATTTTGGAAAAAAATGGTTTTATCAGTGATTTAGACTTGTATGTATGGGAAGAAGCTTGCAGATATATTCGTAAATGGATGGACGAAGGCATTAAACCGGTACCAATTTCCATTAATGTATCTCGAATTGACATGCTTTCCATGAATGTAGTAAAAGAGCTGAATGCTTTAATAGAAAAATATAAAATTGAGAAGAAGTATTTAAAAGTAGAAGTTACGGAAAGTGCATATGTAGATAATGCTAATAAGATTCTGGACATTTTAAAGGAACTGGAAGAAGCGGGATATACTCTTTTAATGGATGACTTTGGAAGCGGATATTCTTCTTTAAACATGTTAAAAGAAGCGATTGTAGATATTTTGAAAATTGACATGAAGTTTTTGGATATGAAAGAAGAGGATGCACAAAAAGGTCTTACCATTCTGAAGTCCATTATCAAAATGTCTAATGAAATGGATCTTCCTATTATTGTAGAAGGTGTTGAAACCAAGGAGCAGGCGGAATTTTTAGCAAAGATGAAGGTTCGTTATGCTCAAGGATATTTATTCTACAAACCAATGCATATTGATGATTTTGAAGAACTGATTAAAGATGAAGAAAAAGTAGATTATAGAGGAATTTATACCAAAAAATTGGATTCTGATTCTATTGATCAGGTTCTGGACAGTATGATTTCCAAGAATAAAATGGATAAGTCCAGTAAACAGGTAGACTTATCCAAAGCACCGGGTGGTTTTATCACCTATAAGGCAGGAGGAAACCAGGAATTAATTGCTGTGGATAAATCCGTAGCCAGTATCTATGCTTGCGATTCCATAGAAGAATTCAGAGAATTTGTAGGCAATTCTTTTATAGGAATGGTACATCCGGAAGACAGAGAACGTATTCAGGCGGAAATCTGGAATCAGATTAACAGTACGGAATGGAAGATGGATTATATTAAGTACCGTATTGTACGTAAGGATGGAAGTGTTGGGTATATCTGCGATTTTGGGCATCTGGAAGATGGTGCGGAAACCGGCGAACAGTATTTCCAGGTATTCTTACTGGATGTAACAGAGCAGATATAAAGTATTACATAATTGGAAATGAGGATTTCCTATGAAGCATATTTCAAAGGATACTGTAAAAAAAGCATTTAAAGCTACCATACCTGTAATGACAGGCTATTTGGTATTGGCCATAGGGTTTGGAATTTTATTAAAAACCAAAGGCTATGGACTCGGTTGGGCTATTGCCATGAGTGGATTTATTTATGCAGGTTCCATGCAGTATCTTACTATCGATTTGTTATGTGGCGGAGTATCCCTGGTTACTACGGCAGTTACCACATTGATGGTAAACGCAAGACATTTATTTTATGGAATATCCATGGTGGAGCGTTACAAGGATACGGGAAAAAAGAAACCCTATCTGATTTTTTCCCTGACAGATGAAACTTATTCTTTAGTATGCAGTGAAGAATCCATAAAGGGGGTGGAAAACCCAAAAGAATATTACTTTTTGGTATCCCTGTTTAATCAGACTTATTGGGTTGTGGGAAGTATTATAGGTTCTATACTGGGAAATATCATTCCTTTCAATGTGGAGGGTATTGATTTTGTCCTGACAGCATTGTTTGTTACCATATTCGTGGAGCAGTGGCTGACCACAAAAGAGCATAGACCGGCAGTGATAGGTGTATTAGCTTCCGTGTTATGCCTGATGATTTTAGGAGGGGATAATTTCCTGATTCCAACCATGGTAATCATTATATTATTATTAATGATACAAAAAGGTAAGTTGGAGTTTAAAGAGTAAATTGCGTTTGCACATAATGAAAAAGATATGTAGTTTTTAGGAGTATTAAATTTTGAAGTTGCATAGTATTTTAATAGTGGCAGTGGTGGCAATGGTCACCATTGCCCTTAGATTTTTACCATTTTTTATTTTCGGCGGAAAAAAAGAAACGCCGGAAGTTATTTTGTATTTAGGGAAAGTTTTGCCCTATGCCATTATGGGAATGTTAGTGGTGTACTGCCTGCGTAGTCTTCCTACGGGAGGATTGGGAGCGGGAGCAGCGCAGCTGATTTCCTGTGCGGTAGTGGTTGGATTGCACTTATGGAAGAGAAACACATTACTAAGTATTATTCTGGGAACGGCAGTTTATATGGTTTTAGTACAAGTGGTTTTGTAAATTGCGGAAGAATAGCTCTGCAAATATTTTATTTCGAAAGAGGGAACTCCAATTATTTGATTTAAATTAAAAAAAGGGCTTGATTCTGTCAGAAATAGGATTATAATAAATAGAAGTGCTAATACTTTAAAGCTATAATAGTGTAGTGTGTGAAAGCGAAGGCGCTGGGAAAAGTACAGCAATTATGAAACAGAAGGATGTTGTTGGAAAGAAAAATATTGAAGGAAGGAGTGCATGGATACGAAAATGTATCATGCAATAAGGATATGAGCAATAAAACAATTCCGTATAAAATTTATTTAGAAGAACATGAGATGCCCCGTCAGTGGTACAACGTCCGTGCAGATATGAAAAAGAAACCGGCACCGCTGTTAAACCCGATGACTTTACAGCCAAGTACTTTGGATGAATTGTCTAAGGTATTTTGTAGAGAATTAGCAAAACAGGAATTAGATGATACAACTGCTTATTTTGATATTCCGGAAGAAATTTGGAATTTCTATCGTATGTATCGTCCTGCACCATTGATTCGTGCTTATTGTTTGGAAGAAAAATTGCAGACTCCTGCACATATTTACTATAAATTTGAAGGAAACAATACTTCAGGAAGCCATAAATTAAATTCGGCTATCGCACAGGCTTATTATGCGAAAAAAGAAGGATTGAAAGGTGTTACTACAGAGACCGGTGCAGGTCAGTGGGGAACTGCCCTTTCCATGGCTTGTTCTTACTTAGATTTGGATTGCCAGGTATATATGGTGAAATGTTCTTATGAACAGAAGCCATTCCGCAGAGAAGTTATGAGAACCTACGGAGCAAAGGTAACACCTTCTCCATCCATGACAACAGAAGTAGGCCGTAAAATCAATGAAGAATTTCCTGGAACCACAGGAAGTTTGGGATGTGCCATTTCTGAAGCGGTAGAAGCAGCTACCAGTCAGGAAGGTTACCGTTATGTATTAGGATCTGTGTTATCACAGGTATTATTGCATCAGTCTATTATCGGATTGGAAACCAAAGCAGCTTTGGATAAATACGGCATCAAAGCAGATATGATTATTGGTTGTGCCGGAGGCGGTTCTAACTTAGGTGGTTTGATTTCTCCATTTGCAGGAGAAATGCTTCGCGGAGAAGCAGATTATAAATTAATTGCAGTAGAACCAAAATCCTGTCCATCCTTAACCAGAGGAAGCTATGCTTATGACTTCTGCGATACAGGAAAGGTTTGTCCATTACAAAAAATGTATACCTTAGGAAGTGGATTTATGCCTGCTTCCAGCCATGCGGGAGGACTCCGTTATCATGGTATGAGTTCCGTAGTTTCCGAACTTTATGATCAGGGATTAATGGAAGCCAGAAGTGTAGAACAGACAGCAGTATTTGAAGCAGCCCAGACTTTTGCAAGGGTAGAAGGAATTTTACCGGCACCGGAAAGCAGCCATGCTATCAAGGTTGCTATTGATGAAGCTATGAAATGTAAAGAAACCGGAGAAGCAAAAAATATTGTATTTGGTCTCACAGGAACCGGATATTTTGATATGTATGCTTATCAGAAATTTAATGATGGTATTATGGGAGATTATATTCCTACAGATGATGAGATTCAAAAAGCACTGGCAAAATTGCCAAAAGT
>JAFZGJ010000158.1 GCA_017555455.1 Lachnospiraceae bacterium | reverse complement strand
CACCTACCGTACATGGCAATCTGTTGGTAGGACCGACGGCTTCCGATATCGAAGATAAAGAAGGAACCTGTACTTCAGGAAGTGGTTTGAAGGAAGTTATGGAAAAAGCAGGAATCAATGTGAAAAATCTGCCTCTCAGACAGGTAATTACTTCTTTTGCAGGGCTAAGAGCTCATGAAGATAATCACGAGTTTATTTTAGGAGAAGTGGAAGATGCTCCGGGATTTATTGATTGTGCGGGAATCGAGTCTCCGGGACTTTCCAGTTGTCCGACTATTGGAAAATATATCGCCAAGTTGTTACAGGAGAAAATGCAGTTAACAGGAAAAGAAAATTTTGTAGCAGAAAGAAAGGGGATTTTAAATCCTGCAGATTTGTCTATGGAAGAACGGAATAAGTTGATTCAGGAAAAACCTGCTTATGGAAATATGATTTGCCGTTGTGAAATGATTACGGAAGGCGAGATTATAGACGCTGTGAACAGAACCTTAGGAGCAAAATCTTTAGATGGAGTAAAAAGAAGAACCAGAGCCGGCATGGGAAGATGTCAGGGTGGTTTTTGTTCCCCAAGAGTTATGGAAATTATTGCCAGGGAACGTGGTTTGGAGATTGCAGAGATTACAAAATCCGGTGGAAAATCTAAGTTAATTGTAGGCGTGAATAAGGAGAATTTGGCATGAGAACTTGTGATGTGGTAATTATCGGTGGTGGTCCTGCAGGGTTGGCGGCAGCAGTATCGGCAAAGGAAAACGGAATTGATGATATTTTAATTTTAGAAAGAGATCGGGAACTGGGAGGAATTTTAAACCAGTGTATTCATAACGGTTTCGGTTTGCATACTTTTAAAGAAGAATTAACCGGACCGGAGTATGCAGGACGTTTTATTGAAAAAGTAAAAGCTTTAGAAGTGCCGTATAAATTAAATACCATGGTGTTAGATATTAGCAATGAAAAAATAGTAACTGCCATGAATAAAGAAGAAGGATTATTTCAGATTCAGGCAAAAACTGTGATTCTTGCCATGGGATGCAGGGAAAGAAGTCGTGGAGCCTTAAATATTCCGGGATACAGACCGGCAGGGGTATTTTCTGCAGGAACAGCCCAGCGTCTGGTAAATATGGAAGGTTATATGCCGGGAAAAGAAGTAGTCATTTTAGGTTCCGGTGATATTGGTCTGATTATGGCAAGACGTATGACTTTGGAAGGTGCCAAGGTAAACGTAGTAGCAGAGTTAATGCCTTATTCCGGTGGTTTGAAGAGAAACATTGTACAGTGTCTGGATGATTTTGATATTCCTTTGAAATTAAGCCATACAGTAGTAGAAATCAAAGGTAAAGAAAGAGTAGAAGGAATCACCCTGGCTCAGGTAGACAGTAATAATAAACCGATTCCGGGAACCGAAGAATTTTATTCCTGCGATACGTTATTATTATCTGTAGGTTTGATTCCCGAAAATGAATTATCTCGTGGCATGGGTGTGGAAATGAGTCCTATTACCAGTGGTCCCATTGTAAATGAAAGTTTGGAAACCAATATAGAAGGTGTATTTGCCTGTGGTAACGTTCTTCATGTACATGATTTGGTTGACTTTGTTTCTGAAGAAGCTAAGGCAGCAGGAAAAAATGCGGCGGAATATGTGAAGAGGAATGAAAACGTTGGACAGGTGACAGATAGCGGGACAGTTTGCTTGGAAGAACAGGTGATAGAACTGGTTCCTACAGATGGTGTGCGTTATACCGTGCCAAGCACCATTCGGGTTGCTAAAATGGCAGAGGAATTGACAGTTCGTTTCCGTGTAGGTGCTGTTTATAGAAATGCTTTTATCGGTGTGTACTTTGATGAAGAAAGAATGATTCACAGAAAACGTTTAATGATGGCACCGGGAGAAATGGAAGAAGTAAAATTGAAAAAAGAGCAGTTAGGGAAATATCCAAATCTTCAGAAGATTACGGTGAAAGTGGAGGCAGAATAAATGGAACAGAAAAATTTAACTTGTATTGGCTGTCCTTTAGGATGCCAGTTAACTGTAGAATTGGAAAATGGAGAAGTAATTTCCGTAACAGGTAATACTTGTAAGCGTGGTGATGATTATGCCAGAAAGGAAGTTACCAGTCCTACCAGAATTGTGACTTCTACCGTAAAGGTAACCGGAGGAAATGTACCTACAGTTTCTGTAAAAACAAAATCTGATATTCCAAAAGGTAAGATTTTTGATTGTGCCAAAGCGTTGAAAGAAGTTATGGTACAGGCACCCATAGCCATTGGTGACGTAGTGCTTGAAAATGTGGCCGGAACGGGAGTTGATATTGTGGCTACGAAGGGTGTGGAAGCATCTGTATAGAGATTGGAATTGTTGGCTGTCCGGCATATGCCGGGCAGCTTTTGAAGTGAAATAAATGGGGGATGAAATATGGAAGTAAGAAGATTGCATCATGAATGTCTTAGTTGCATGACAAAGGTACATTTAAATAAATATCCTGAAGGTACAACAGACGAACAGAAAGTAGAATACATGCAGCGGGTTTTGAAAGTTCTGGCTGAAGCTCCGGAAAAGTATGGAGCGCCGGTCATTGTACGCACGATTAATCAAATTCAGGACGAAATGTTTGGTATGAAACAAGATTATGCTGAAATAAAAAAGCATTATAATCGGGTCATGCTGAATCATGAAGAACAGGTAAATAGCAAGTTGGCACAGTCCGATGATCCGATAAAAACAGGAATCCAATATGCTATGATTGGGAATTATATTGATTTTGGAGCCAGAATCAGTGTAAATGAAGAGCAGTTGACAGAATTGCTAAATGATTCTGACAGATTTGTCATTGATGAAAAACAATACGGGGAATTAACTGACAATCTGGAAAGAGCGCATAAAATGGTGTATCTGACAGATAACTGTGGTGAAATCGTCATGGATAAGCTGTTAATTCGTGAAATAAAGAAAAAATATCCTGATTTGAAAGTAACTGTTTTAGTCAGAGGAGAAGAAGTTATTAATGATGCTACTTTAGAAGATGCTGCACAGGTAGGTCTTACGGAAATTGCAGAAGTTCTTCCTAATGGCTCTGATATTGCAGGCACCTGGCTGGAAGAAATCAGTGAAGAAGCAAAATCGGTTTTAGAGGAAGCGGATGTGATTATTTCCAAAGGTCAGGGGAATTTTGAAACCTTAAGAAAGTGTGGAATGAATATTTATTATATCTTCTTGTGTAAGTGTGATTTATTTGCAAATACATTTCAGGTGCCGAAGCTGACGGGAATGTTGATTAATGAAAAGTATTGTTAGAATTGTATTTTGGTAATATAGAGAGTAAATCAGAAAAGGAATAATTGTAAATGTGGAATAGGTTTCAGTTGTTCCTTTTGTAGATATAATCAGAAATATATATATAATATCAAAAATATGAATTGCACACACAATTAATACAAAAAGAAAAGAGAAAACTAACAATATAAAAATAAATAATAAATTTATAGAAAATAGTGTTGACAAAAAAGAAATGTAGTGATAATATTAACTTACAAACAAAACAGACCACTTACAAAAATCTAATCAGTGACGAGAAAGCTGATAGATGAAGTAAAACGTAAGAGGTAGTTAAAATAGGAGGATTGGAGGTACAAGCCAATGGGACCAATCGACAGTTTAACTCAATATGAGAGTGGTAATGCATAGCAGTTCCTAACGAGAAAGACCTTTTAAGTGTTGAGATAACCGGAATCATTAAGATTAAATTAAGTGGATGTCAATCTAAACTAATTTAGAAGAAAATGAAAAGCTAAAAGGGATATAGAAGCTGGCACTCATATTGAAAGATAGTTACCACGATAATTTGAAGAGTAAGATAAGTGTAAAGAAACTTATGTTATAAAAAAATATATTAAATAATATACTTCGAATTATAAAAAAAGAAATTCTATATAAAATTCTTTCTAAGTAAGCAGAAGTTTATGAGTTGGGAATAAAAATAAACCTTGATTATAGATTCAACAAGAAACCCAAAGGAAAAGGTAAAAGATATCAGAATAGTTAATGAAGTAGTGAAGAATTAACTAAAGGTTGTAAGAAACAATGAGAAGTGGATTTTATCGGAGTTTATAAAAAATTATCTTTTACAGAAAGAGGAAAAAGAATTGAACACAGAAGTTGAATAGAACGACCACTAGATGTAAAAAAACATGTAGTGGTCGTTCCTTATGTTACGTATTTACGGTCAATTATTTGCAGGTAGGACAGGGACATGTATTGCATGAATATTAGGAAGATATTATAATCAAAATACTTATACAAAAAAAGACATTTGTTTTGAGAAGGAAAAAGATACTGATTGAGGAATTAAGTTCATTGAAAATAATAGATAAAAGAGGAAGATATATGAGTGAATTACAAAAGGCAATAGAAATAATAAGTTATGAAAGTCGAAGATTTCCGGCAGAAGCATTTCAGATTATCAGTGAACACAGGGAGGAAGCACTACCATATCTGCGTGATGCGATTGAGAAAGCGATAGAAGAAAGAGAAGAGTTGGAGGATGGTTATCAGCTTCATTTTTATGCCTTGTTTTTCTTGGGACAATTTCAGGATAGGGAGAGTTTTCCTAAAATAATAGAGATGGTGACGCTCCCAGGAGAGATATTGGATTATTTAATTGGTGGTGCTGTGACAGAAGGGCTTAAGGATATTCTTTACAATACTTACAATGGGGATATGGAATTATTAAAAAGTACTATTAGGAATGAGTATGTGGATGAATTCGTCAGAGCCGGATTATTAGATGTGATGGGACAGCTCTATCTGGATGGACAGCTTGAAGAAAAAGAATGGAAAGAGTTTATCAGACGAAATGTGCATTGCGGCGAGAGATATAGTTATTTTTACGAAGGATTGGGAGAAGTAATTTGCTGCTGTCATTTTGTGGATATGCTTTCTGAAATTTTGTATATGCAAAAAAATGGGTTGATGAGTGAAGGGTGTATGGGTACATACGATTTTTGTGTTGACGAAATGTTCAGTTATAGAGATTATAAGAAGGATTTTTGCAAGTCGTCCATGAATGCAGCAGATATCTTAAGAACTTGGGCAATGTTTGAGGAAAATAATAATCCAAAAGAAGATGCGAAACGAATGAAAGAGTTTGAAAATTTCTTAAAAAAGGAAATGAAAAACTCTAAAGAAAAGAATATAAAAATAGGAAGAAATGATAAATGTCCTTGTGGAAGCGGTAAAAAATATAAAGTTTGTTGTATGAATAGAGCTATGACTCCGCTTGACCGAATAGAAAGTGCTATGGAGCGAAATAAGTGGCTGAAAAATTATCCTTATGTAGGTAATGAAAGAATAGCGGGCAGGGTCTATTTGGAAGATTATTTTGATGAAGGAAGTATAGAAATTGATAAAATTCTTTATCTGGGATTAATGCATCGTCCGGGATTTATTTGGGATAGAAATGAAGTAGTGGAAGAAAAGCGAAAAAAAGAATATTTGAGTATAGCCTTTGGTATGTTTAAAGAAAAGCTGGTCAAGGAAAATATAAAGTCATTTGAAGAATATGATTCCAGATTCAGTATTCATTATTTTTGTCAGAATTGGCTTCATGAATTACTTGAATTATCAGATGAATATGGAGATAAAGAATTAAACAAAGAAGTAATAAGTGTTATAAAACAATATAGTACAATAAGTAAATGTAAGGATAAAAATAAGGTGAACAAAAAATGGAAAAAATTTAGTGAATTGACTGAAAAATGTTATCTAAATATGATTGGTGCTGCAAAGAATGCTAAATGCTGGGAGCGGGCATTTGAATTTCTGAAGGAAATTGTGGTTGAAGAAAGAGAAAAAAATCCTCAGTTTGCACCACAGTTAGAAATGATAGATGAAATTACAGACTATGAATATGATATTCAGGGATGGCTGGAAGACTGTCTTGACGAGATGGATATGAGAGGAAAAAATAAGGCAGTTTTAAGTATGTGTGATGATTTACTTGGTTTATTTGAATGGCCGGAATATACAGGTTCTGATTTGAAATTCAGAAAATCATCTGCCATGAATGCACTGGGACAGAAAAAGGAAGCAGCAGAATATTGTCGGGAATGGATTGCTAAAGAGCCGGAAAATATGCTGGCAGCGGTTGCCGGTGTGTATGCATTTATCGGGACAAAGGAATTTACAGAAGCAGAAGCATTGGTAGATAAATTTATTCCGGATAAAACTGTGTGTACTGAGGACAATGACATTATGTTTACAGCGGCATCTATATTGTACGATAAAATGAATGAGAAAAATGCGAAGAAGCAAATAGATAAAGCACTTCAGGAGTATGATGCCTATTTGGAAAGTTATTTCGGCGGTATGGAATTGGATGAAGAAGAGTTGGAGTTCTGGGATGATGATTTGCCTTTTAATTAAAAGAAGAATTAAATTGTTTGGTCTATAATGAGAATGAGAGATTCTTAAGGAAATGAAGGAGAAAAGAGGAATGATATGAACTACGAAATTGATGAAATCCGCAAGGTAAAGCTTGGTGGAGTAACACAGAAAATTCACATTCGTGGTGAAAAAAAATCAAATCCGGTACTTTTGTTTTTACATGGAGGACCGGGAGTAACCAATCGTCATGGTGTTTTGGCAAGACATAGTGATTTGTGTGATGATTTTATCATTGTGTGTTGGGATCAGAGAGGAACAGGAGGTTCTTACTGGGGTGTAAAGGACGAAAGTCTGAATTTGAATCAGTTAATTTCTGACGGAGCAGAATTATTAGAATACCTTTGCAAAGAATTGGGAAAGGAAAAAGTCTTTATTCAAGGCGGAAGCTGGGGAACCGAATTAGGAACTTATTTGTGCATCCGCCATCCGAAAAGTATTGCAGGATATATAGGCAGTGGTCAGGTGGTAGATGGTGTTTTAAATGAAGAGCTTAGTTATGATTTTGCGTATGCAAAAGCAAAAGAAGCTAATTGTGCAGAAGATATTGAAATATTAGAAAAAATAGGAAGACCGGTAAATGGATGTTATCGGGAAATCTTTGATGGTATGATGACTCAGCGGAAAATTATGAAAAAATATGGCGGTCATTCCATGAAGAAAGGAGGAACTTACTGGACGGATACGGCATTGCCGATTATCAAAAGTAAAGAATATACGTTATTGGATAAGATTGGTGTGGCAAAAGGCTATAAGAGATGCTTGACTCTTATGTGGCCGACGACATGTAAATGTAATTTTATGGCGGAAGATACCAATTTCACAATGCCGTACTACATATTCCAGGGAAGACATGATAACAATACCCCAAGTGCTCTGGTGCAGGATTATTATGATAAAGTAACAGCACCGGACAAGGACTTAATCTGGTTTGAGAATTCAGCTCATGGTCCTATGGGGGAAGAACCGCAGTTGTATAAGAAATTACTTCGTGAGAAGTTTTTGCAGTGGGTATAGGAGAAGAGACCAATGAAAAAAGAACTAACCACCGCGCAAATGCTTGGTATTTGTCTGGGAGATTTTGCCAGAGCTATTTTAAGCGGTTTGATTGTAACTTATACTTTAAAATTTTTTAACGTAACGCCAAGTTCAGGGCTGCCGCTGTTGATTCCGGCCGGCATGATGGGAACCCTTCGTGGAGCCAGTGTAATTTTTGATGCTATTACTGATCCATGGGTAGCGGGGTTAAGCGATAACTGTAAAGCAAAAGGCGGAAGAAGATTACCATTTATGAAGTGGGCAGCCATTCCATATGCGGCAGTTTGTTTATTGATTTTTTTCCCGCCGAAAGGAGAAATCAGTACCATAAATATTATCTGGGTAGCAGCTATGTTGCTCTTATATTATTTATTTTCCACATTATATAATGTTCCGTTCAATGCTCTGCAGCAGGAAATTGTTACAGATACCAAAAAGAGAGTATTTTTCTATACCTTAAACTCTTTGATGTTCGTACTTGGTAGTGCTGTTATTTACATACTCCCGGTGATGGTAAGTGCATTTAAAGGAAGTGGAATGGAACCCATTGTGGCCTGGAGAATTTCCCTTGGAATTTTTGCATTGCTTGGCGCAATTTGCTGCGTGATTCCGGCATTTGTAGTAAATGAAAAAGATTACATTGAAACTTATAAAACTAAGAAGACTTCCATGATGGAAAATATGAAGGCTGCATTTTCCTATAAAGAGTTTGTAATTATGACAATTGGGTATCTGATTATGCAGGCAGGTTTTTCTTTCTTTAATGGAGCGTTATTATTCTACATTGATACGTTGCTTGGATTAAATGAAAGTTTTGCTACCATTGTACTTGCCATCAGTATTGTAGTGGGTATTTGTACTTACCCGTTAGTAAATAAACTGGTTCGTAAGATTGGAAAGAAACCATTGCTTCTGGGAGCATGTATCAGCTATGTGTTTATTTACCTTGGAATTTATTTTTACAGGCCGATTGCAGATATGATTAGTACAGATATCATTCAGCCGGGATTTATTGCATCCCTTGCAGGAGAAGGTGCTCAGGTGGGATGTGTTGCGGTAGCCTTTTTGATTGGTTTGTGTGTTGCATTTCCTATTGCATGTACCAATATTTTACCACCATCAGCGTTTGCGGATATGGCACAATATGATAGAATCAAAACAGGAATTGACCGTACCGGTATGTTTGTAGCAGCCCGTCAGTTCTGTAATAAAATGGCACAGGCTGGGGTAACAGTAATTGTATCTTACACCATGTATCTGGGAGCTACGGACAGCTATCCTACACAGCATGGGGTTCAGATGACAGCTATGATTGCAGCTATTTTGCTTGCAGTGGCGGTATTGGTATATTCCCGTTATCAAGATAAGGAAATTGTAGCATTCATTGATGAGTGGAATGCAAAGCAGAAGGCTGAAAGAGCATAAACGAAAAAATTATCATACATTTGATTTAGAGAGGTTCTTTTAAGGAGAGCCTCTTTTTCTTTTGGACAAATGTCATCTTAATAAAATCTTAATGTGTTACCCTATTTTTTGTTCATGTGTTCCGGGAGTATAATATGGTCACGAAATGGAGCTATACTTGATTGAATAATATGCTTCATTTATGCGGAGGTGCCTTTATGTATAATATTTTAATTTGTGATGATGAAAAGGACATCATCAATGCTTTGAGAATATATTTGAATGATTCCCAGTATCAGTTTTTTGAAGCTTATAACGGAAAGCAGGCGTTGGATATTATAGTAACAGAAGAGATTCATTTGGTTTTGTTGGATATTATGATGCCTGTGATGGATGGAATAGAAACTTTGGAAAAGATTCGTCAGTTCAGCAATGTTCCTGTGATTTTTCTGACTGCCAAAAGTGAGGAAGTAGATATGATTTTGGGATTAAATATTGGGGCAGATGACTATATAACCAAACCCTTTAGTCCCATGGAAGTGACAGCAAGAGTGAAATCGCATTTGAGAAGATTTCTGTATTTAGGTGCAGGAGAATTAAAAGCGGATATTCTTCGCATTGGCGGAGTGGAATTAAATGACAAGGCAAAGCAGGTGATGGTGGATGGAGAAAACATTTCTATGACACCAACAGAATATGAGATTCTAAAGCTTTTGATGGAGCATCCAAATGAAGTTTTCACTCCTAAGGAAATTTATCGGAGAGTTTGGAAGGATAATCCGTTGGGAACCGAAAATATTGTGGCAGTGCATGTAAGACATATCAGGGAGAAAATTGAAATTGATGCGGCAAATCCCAGATATTTGAAAGTAATCTGGGGGCAGGGATATAAGATGGAGAAATAAATATTGGGATGAGAAATATAAAAAAATCATATGAAAGAAAGGATTCATTAATTTGAAGAAATGATTAGTAGAGTAACAATGAAAAATGAGTGGCAATAGAAGAAAAGATAGGATTGAAATCAGCGTAAAAAGCGAAGAAAAGGGAGTTTTGAGACTATGAAAAAGTTAATGAGTAGTACGGCTGCAAAAATAATAGGTTATGTTTTGTTAGTAATATCCGGAATTTTGAGTGTAGTATCAGGGATAGGAATTTATAGTGCCATGGTTTTAAGATTTTATAATATGGAGTACTATATGTCGGATTTTTCTATGAATAACGCATCAGACTATGATATTTTTTATGAAAACTTAAGAATCATGATTTTTAATTTTAGATATGAATTGATTCCTGTTTTTGTAGTGGCATTGATAGTATGCATCAGTTGTTTTGTGTTTTTACTATGTGCGGCGGGACATAGAAAGGAGTATCAGGAATTATGTGCCGGAACGTTGACGAAAATCCCGTTAGATATATTTTTTATAGGAGGTTTATTTGTAGGTGCTTTGGGCGTTGCATCAGCAGATTCTTTTTGTGGGATAGCAGCTTTTTTGTATCTGGTATTGGTTTCCCTGCCTATTTGTCTGGTTGTATTGACTGCATTTCTGGCAGATTTTAAAGTGAGGGTAAAATTAGGAAAATGGTGGCAGAAAACGCTGATATATTATATGTACAGTTTTGTATTGAGAATATGGAAAAAAATTTGGAACTTTAACAAAGAAGTATTTCTTGATTTGCCTTTGGTGTGGAAAGCCGCACTTGTAGTTTTGTTAGTGTGGTGTTTTGATTTTTTTGTTTATACAATAAATAGTTATTCCCCAGAGAGCTATATTGTATGGTGGGTGGTTGAAAAAATATTTTTAGCACCAACCATCTTATATTTGGTTTTAATGTTACGCAAACTTCAACATTCCGGAGAAGAACTGGCAGCAGGCAATCTATCCTACCATACAGATACTTCAAACATGTTCTGGGAGTTCAGAGAACATGGAGAAAATTTGAATAACATAGCTCTCGGAATGTCCAAAGCCGTAGAAGAGAGATTGAAAAGTGAACGATTGAAAACAGAATTAATTACCAATGTATCTCATGATATTAAAACTCCGTTAACTTCCATTATTAATTATTCGGATTTAATTTCAAAAGAACCATGTGAGAATGAGAGAATTAAGGAATATTCTGAAGCACTTCACCGTCAGTCAGAACGCTTAAAGAAACTGATTAATGATTTGATGGATGCGTCTAAGGTAAGTACAGGAAATGTTGAAGTATTATCTGCACCTTGTGAAGCTGATATCTTTCTGACGCAGGCAGCAGGAGAATATGAAGAAAAACTGAAAGAGCATGAATTGAATTTGATTACAAAAATTCCACAGGAAAGTCTTAAGATTATGGTTGATGGCAGACATATGTGGAGAATTTTTGATAACCTGATGAATAACGTATTTAAGTATGCCCAGAGTGGAACCAGAGTGTATCTGACTTTGGAAAAAATAGAGGATAAGGCAGTATTTTCTCTAAAAAATATTTCGCATTATCCTTTGGATATTTCTTCAGAGGAATTGATGGAACGTTTTGTGAGAGGTGACAAATCGCGTCATACAGAGGGTGGTGGCTTGGGATTATCTATTGCAAAAAGTTTGACAGAGCTGCAAAAGGGAAGTTTTGAATTGACGGTTGATGGGGATTTCTTTAAGGTGGTGTTGAGTTTTCCGGTGGTGTAGGAAAAGATGCAATGCTAATTTGAATATAAATAAGTAAGGAGTTGTTGCGTGTGTGCCAGCTCCTTTTTTATGTCATGGGAAAGTTTAATTGATTTCTCAGGATTAAAAACTGTGGGTAATAAAACTTGGGAATAGAAGTTAGAAAAGGTTACATACTATTAAAAAAAAGATAGGAGAACGATTATGGAACATTCAGAACTTAGAGATACAGAAAGCAGATGGAATATTGGATTAGGCGGTGATATGCCGATTGGTTTTGGGTTGTCGCTGGCAATGAATAATAAATCCATGGAAGCTTTTGCAAAAATGAGCGAAGCACAAAAACAGGAAACGGTGGAAAAGAGCCGTCAGATGCATACGAAAGCGGATATGGAATGGTTTGTGAATAGTTTAGGAAAATAAAAAAATGTTGGCTACTTAAACCGGCGGTTAGAGGAGTAAATGCTGCTGAAGCTGTAGTAAATGCTGAAGCTGACGAAGTTCCTATACTTTCCGTACGCTGCACGCTTTCGCTCCTTTCGAACGCAACGGTGCCAGGCTCGAAAGAACCTCACCAGGAACCGGCGTTCTCAAAGGGCATGCTTAACAGAAAGTATAGGAACTTCTGTTAGTTTCAGAATAATTAGTAAGCTTAGGATATTTTACGCATTGGTCGCGGTGCTTAGCAATATGATTGCTGTAGTCTTCTTCGCGGGAAGCTATTTCTTAATTTAGATGAGTGCAAAATGCTTTATGGACGGCAATTACATCCTAAACTTGCATTTTCTTTGTTATAATCT
>JAFZGJ010000017.1 GCA_017555455.1 Lachnospiraceae bacterium | reverse complement strand
TTTTCATATTTTTCCATATGTAAAAACTGACTTTCCGTAAGTCTGCCTTTTTTCTCCCTATACTCTTTGGTCGCTTTTTCATATAATTGGATTTTCTTAGCATTCTCCCTGACACACTTTGCTTCTTCGGAAGGAAGGGCTTCAATTTCTTCAATATCCTTCAAATATGCCGTAACCATATTATATTCTTCGGAAACGCGGTCTAATTCATCAGAAGCACTACGCATTTGTTCCACGCAGCTTCGTATAAATTTCTGACGTTCTAATCCGTCCTTCATTTTCAAAAGATTACGGTCCTTAACTAAGGTGTCCCAATCCCAATTTTCTACGGAAGAGCTTTCCCATTCCAATTCCAGGTCTTCTTCCTCGTATCCCTTATTGAAATGCTCAATGAGCTTATTCCACCATTTCATTTCAATCTCCTAATTCGGTATTCATTCTTTTAACTTATCATCTCCCGATAAGCATCTTTCAGATAATCTACCCGTTCTTTTAATTTATTTTGATACTCTGCAATCTTTTGCAGTTCCTTTTCTCTTTGAATCCCGGCAAACAACATTCCTGTATGACTGCGTTCCCACTGAGTTTTCAATTCTTCCAAATATTCTTCCATTTCCACAGAATCTTCATAAGCTTCTTTATGTTCTTTTAAGAATTCCACATATTCCCCTTCGGTCATGGATAATCTTTTGGTCCATAAATATTGTTTATAAGAAGTGATTTTTCCGGTCAACTCATATGCTTTCAGAAAATATTCTCCTGCCAAAGTAAAATAAAACATTTTTGCCAAACAAACGCCGCATCCATGGTAAATATCACCTTTTAAAACAGTTAAATCATCCGGAAGCATCTGTAACAGCTTTCCATACTCTTTTCCCGCCAAACCATAGTGACCTTTCTTTACCAATGCATCGGCTCTGGCTTTTTTCTTTTCATAAACAGAAAGACTACTGTTTTCCACAAGTATATTTTCAATTTCCCGGTTTACTTCCTTGGTAAAAAAGCAGGCGTATTCCAAGATAATCCCTACAAAGGATTTTAAAGAAACTTTTTTTCGGGAAGCCTTTTGCAGTTCTTCTCCCAGCTCCTGCAAGCCACATTCCTGAACCAACCAACTTCCCAAACCTTCTTCCACAAAACCATCGTCCAAAAGATAGGCATTTTCTTTAATAAAAAAGCATAATTCTTCCAAGGAATATACTTTCATCCCCATATGCTCAGGCTCATATCCATTTTTGGCATAGTCACCGATACATAATCTGATACTCATTTTTGCCTCCTACAATTCAATGCTTTCTTCCCAGTACTGCCCACCGGAAGGATAAAATTCCCCAAAACCTTTATCCCATAGCTTTATTTTCATACACTGTGGAGTTTCCATATAAACTTCCGCGTGAATACGGCATAAAGGTGTTTTCTGCATCTGCAATCCGTGTAATACCACCTGGGTCTGGGTTACATTTTTTCCATTAAGGGGCGTAATCCGAAATACCAGTCGGTTGTCTGATTCCAAAATCATATCCCATTCTTTTTTACTGTCGTACCAACTGTTACCACCATCCAAAATTGCCAGATAGGAAGGTGTTCCCTGTCGGATAATTTCCATTCCCACATTGGCTTTCAGCTTATCCGTTCCCAAATACACATAAGAACCGGATAATTCTCCCGGTTCTACCTTATCCCACAAGGCATAACAGGCACCCTTACTGTAAAGATTATTTCCTAAAAAAACTCTTCTTTTGGTACAAAGAAAACGCACGGATTTCTGATACCATTCTCCTAAAAATCCATCTCCGATTAAATATACCGTAGATACAATCTTTTCCTCCATATCTTCCTTAACATATTTCAGAAAAGTTTCATCCCATAGTTCCTTCTCTTCCTGCGTCTCAGGCAACTCATCTACCTTTGGGAAAGCATCGTAGTCCTTTTTTTCTATTAAAGTAACGATAGGCTTGGTCTGGCGATTCAAGGACAGTTCATAACTTGTCAGTTTCCCTCTCTGCATTTCATACAAATATACCTGATTATTCCATAGAGACACATCGGTGTGTAAATTATAATAATAAAAGCTTTCCTCTTTCCCCATAAATTGAATCATAATCTGAGGAAGCTGCAAAAAATCCACCATCTTTCTCAGTACTTCTACAGTTCTCAGGTCCAGATTTTCCACAGTAAACATAATTGCAGCAATTTTTTCCAAGGGTGCAATCAAAGAAAGATAGGTAAGACTTCTTTTTACATACAGAGCCAGCAAAGCAGCTGAATCATAGCTTTCCAGATTTACTTCCGTAGTTTCTTCCCTACAGGCATTTCCCAGCAAATCCTCCAATAAAATTCCATCCTGTTCCTTTTGCTTTGCCAAAGCTTCTTTTCCGATATACCAAAGGTTCTTATCCTCCTGCTTATACAATACAAAAGGAATATTATATTGTTCCTGACCTGCTACCATAGACAAGGTCTGAGGTTCTTTTTCACCGATTTTCAAATAGCTCATTTGTACATACTGTTTTCCCAGCTCATAACCTATAATATATTTTCCCATATTCTTTTTACGAAAGCTGTCTCTGCCAAATAGCATATATCCTATCTCCTGTTACCCTTCACTTTTTTATAAGCCAAAAACCTTATCCGCTACAAATTCCGTCTGCCAATATTCTTCCAGAATCTGCTTAACGGAATCATAATCCTGTAAATTCTGTCCGATTGCCATTTCATTAATCATCCGATATCGGCTCTCTCTGCTGAATTCTTTATTTTCTTCCTTTAGTAAAGTTCCGCTTTCCGTTAACTGTTCCTGATTTTCCTGTTCTTCGGTAATATAATATTGCAATTCTTCTCCATAGAAAAGTACAAATTCTTTTATGTATACACCGAAGTAAATTTCTTTCATTTCTTCCCGACGATAGCTTTCCTTCTCTTCCGAATCCCCATGCTTCAAATAATGAATTACCACCCTGCTTTTGGGTGCAGTTTTATAAGAGACAAAGGTTTTATCTGCCAAAGCTTCCATCCCCGGCATATCCGTATATTCCTGAATAAAAGGAAGAGGCATTTCCTTTTCAATAACGATTTCCTGCAAAAATTCCTGTAAGATAGTTTCATCCGCCTTTTCTCTTTCTTCTTTGTTTTCCGCAAAGTAACGGAGATAAGCCAGATGCGTTACCAGAGGCAGCTGATAACCTCTACGGTAAACCCTTCCGATATCCAAAATCAAATAAGGAGCTATGATTCTGTCTTCTTTCATATATTCCACAGCACGATAGGTAAGAAATGCAGCTTCTATTTCCGTATTTGACCCTCCTGCCACATAAGCTTTAAAAATGTCCGTTTCATCTCCAATATAAGCCTTGGTAGTCAAAACCTGCACCAACAGACGTTCACATAGAGAAAAAGTATCCAAATCGAAATCTTTGGCAGCTTGGAAAATTTTACGCATAGATTTACTGCTTCCCTTATAATGTCCGATCAAATATTGCAGCATGGGAGCATTATATTTATCTTTTATAAAAGCAGTATAAATATACCAAATCAGGATTTCTTCTTCCCCTAAATTTTCCTCCAGCATATAGGTGGCGATATGTACCAAATCCTTAGGTTCTACCTTTTCCGGTCCGTAAATTCTGATAAAGTCATATGCTTTTTCATAAAATCCCCGGACTACTAAATAATGAATCAGTTTTTTACGTTCCTGTAATGCTACAGAAGAAGGCATAATCTCTTCCAGACTGACATCCAGCCTTTCCATCATATCTTCTTCATAATAATAATCTAACAGCTGACTTCTGATTTCCAATCTGTCTTGTGCCCCAATCTTATTACAGATACTCAGATATTTAAAATGCGGTTCTTTTTCCGGCGTAATATTCTGCCAATCCCTGCCACTGTCACACAAATACAATGCCAGTCTCAAATCCTCATGTACCCAGGCACGGATATATTTTGAAACTCTTTCAATATTTATATAGGAAAGGGGAAGCTGCTCCTCTTTTAACAGAAAACGATTCTCCTCTTTGTCCTGACGGAAAATCGAATACCCCCTGTTGCAGAGCTGTATCTGGGTTTTATCTATACCACAGGAGTATTCTTCTTCCTTCTCCAACTGAGAGTAAACTATAATTATTTTATCTCCCAAAGTTCCCTGTTTTACCATGCTATGGGTAAACATGACCTTTGCCAATGCTTTGGCATTGTCTTCCGTCATCATTTTAGGAAGAATGATTTCTTCATACAAATAGCCTAAATCCCGATCTATTTTTCCGCTATATAATTTTTTCAAAAGATAACGTTCTATACTGGGAGCATAGACAAAATACAAATCCTCCAGCATTTCCCTGTTTTCATATACATACCGATATAAATAGGCGGCATAATCCGTATTCAAATCTGTCTGATAAGAAAAATACATTAATACCATACGGGGAATATCCACTACTTTTTCCCTATCTAAAGACATCATATAATACTCATATAATCTTGTAATTTTAATTTCTGCCAGTATGGTTTTTTCATACCAGATAAAATATTCTTTTCCTACTTTATTGCCTTTAATCAACAAGCTGCAAATGGCCTGTAAAAGCTCCGGATTTTCATTTTCCTTTCCCATGGCGGTTAAAAGTGCATAAACCGGCTTGGAAAAATCCTTCTCCTTTAATGCAAGATACTGTATAATTCCCCTAAGCTGTTCCGAAAGCATTCCCCGCTTCTGCCCAAACCTAAGAATCCTAAGTTCTACCTCTCCCAGTTCCATTAACAGGGTTGGCTGATAATTTAACAAAAGCATTGCCTCTGTATACATCACCGGACTGGTGCATCCCTTCACAAAAACCCCTTTTAAAAATTCCCATTTTTTCTGGGCATGTCCATGCAATTCCTTAGACAAATACATCCAAAGCCATGCAATCTGCCAAACATGATCATAACGATAATATAACTGCTCAACTTTATCCTTTACTCCTACCACATAGTCCTTATCTTCGGTAATCAGAGTAGTTAAATACAGATAATAAGCATAGATAACCGGTTCATTTTCTTCCTGTATATTTTTTACCGCCCTATCTAAAAGCCATTTTGCCTCATGATATTTTTCCTGTGTAATATAAAGATGGGCTCCGTACAACTTAGTCAAAGGATTTCTTTCATCACTTTTTTGAAGTGCCTCTAAAATCTCTTCACTATCTTTTTTAAAACGCAATGCCGCCATCTTTTTACTTCTAAAATTAATATAAACATTGGTCAGCTTGGAATTCAGCCACTTGGCATTCCTTCGCTTTTCCATAGCTGTACGCATTCTGTGGTGCTGGTTCTGGGATACCAACACGGAAACCCTAATCGTGTCATAAGGGGAACTTATTATAATTTCTCCCCAGTTTTTTCCCTGATGAAGCTTTTTTACATCCACATAAACCGGCAACCGGTAAATATTTCCTTTAAAATCTTCCTCCAAAATCCTGGTTTTCTCAAGACTTAGAAAATCACCTTCCACGGTCAGATTAAGGCATACATATCCCCAGCCCTTCTTTTCGATAGAAAGCTCCATACAATGTGGCTCATAAAGATTTTCTGCCGTCAACATCCCTGTTTCTGTTTTATAAGTTACGGGACTTTTTTTATGAATAGCATGCAAAAATTCATCCATATACTGTTCCCGTACTTTTCCGGAAAGCCCCCGATATACTTCTGTATATTCTCTATCTGCATTTTTTAATATATTTTTAAAGCCGGGAGAAAAATATAATTTATAGGCTTCTTCCCAATTTGTCCTTGCCAGATTGGTAAAATGAAACAAATTTCTGATTTCTCCCAGAGATGAAGTCATTTCTTCTTTAGGGTGGGAAAATTCAAATGGAATTTCATATTCTCCAAAATTAGTAATCAACACAAAAGAACCACTTATTATTTCTTCCGGTTCTACATCGGATGCGTCAAAATAATAACTGATTTCTACCTGTTCACTGTGAAAAGCTGTTTCCTGACACTGTACTCTGGGATCTGAAACAAGCACTTTCCCTTTTACTTTTTTATCTGTCATGCTGTGAATGGAAAAAGAACCCTTGATTTTTCCTTCTTCAATCTGTTGTTTAATCTGTTCACAGGAAATCTCTAATTTCATATTTTCTGCTTCCTGCCACATCTTTTCCATTTCCACTTTCACGGTTTCCCCCACTCTAATTAATTTGATTTTAGTATATCATTTTTCCAACCCATTTTGCAACTTTCCCGGTACTTTTACATATACTCTTATGAAGACTTTTTCTGCTGTTTGCCGTAATTATTTTTCTTTTATGGCAAAAGCTACTGGAGGATTTTATGCCGGATACTTTCCAAGGCAGTTTACAGGTTAATGTTACCATAGAAGGGCAGCTGATTCCTGTAGAAAGTGCTACCGTAACCATTTTTGACACAGGAAACCCCAACACTATCATAGAACAAACCACTACCAACTCTTCCGGCCAGACAGATTTTATTTCCCTGCCTGCACCCAATCCGGAATATAGTTTAGAAATTACCAACGAACAACCTTATTCGGAATTTAACCTTCGCGTAGAAGCAGAAGGTTATGAACCTTTTTTTGTTTCCGCAATGCAAATTCTGCCGGGAATCAATTCTCTGCAAAGAGTACCTTTGCGCCCTTTAGCCCTCAATCAATTACCTGATAGAAGCGTAATTCCGCCTCATACACTCTTTTACGATTACCCACCAAAAATACCGGAACCGGAGGTAAAACCCATTGCTGACGATGGGGAAATTGTACTTAGCCGGGTAGTGATTCCGGAATATGTGATTGTCCATGACGGACCTCCTGCAGATAACAGTGCCAACAACTACTATGTCAAATATAAGGATTATATAAAAAACGTAGCCAGCTCCGAAATCTATGCTACCTGGCCGGAGAGCACCATATATGCCAACGTTCTGGCCATTATGTCTTTTACTATGAACAGAGTTTATACGGAATATTATCGGGGTCGGGGATATGACTTTACCATTACTTCCAGTACCGCTTACGACCAGAAATGGATGAAAGACCGGAATATATATGAAAATATTGACTATGTTGTAGACAGTATTTTTAACAATTACTTATCCCGTCCGGGAATCCGTCAGCCCATACTTACCGGTTATTGTGACGGGAACCGTGTCACTTGTTCCGGTTTAAGCCAGTGGGGTTCCAAATCTCTGGGAGATGCAGGCTACAGCGCCATTGATATCATCCATTATTACTACGGCGATGATATGTTTATCAATACTGCAGATGCCATCAGCGGAGTTCCTTCTTCCTGGCCCGGTGAAAATCTGACCTTAGGCTCCACCGGTCAAAAGGTACGGCAGATGCAGGAACATCTAAACCGTATTGCCCGCAACTATCCGCTGATTCCTACAGTCACTGCAGATGGTGCCTTTGGTCCTGCTACCGCGGAAAGTGTCCGGGTATTCCAACAGGTCTTTGATTTACCTCAAACCGGCGTTGTGGATTTTGCCACTTGGTATACTATTTCCGATATCTATGTAGGCGTCAGCCGTATTGCAGAACCTGGAGCATTTTAAAGGTACGAAAAAGAGCTGCTGTAAAATGCCAGTCATGGTTTTAAGTATCCCTTGTTCGCTTACTGCTCGTTACATTGTACTTGAATATCGGACTAAAGTCCGCTCTTCAATGTACAATGTCTCGCAGATGCGTACAAGTTGGATATCTTAAAATCCATAAACTGTTCATTTTACAACAGCCTTTTTCTTTCATTATTATTTCGTCAACAATAACATAATTTCGTTGCTTCTTAAAATAAATTTGTTCATGCTTTCTGCATCAAGTGGTGCATGCTGGATTTTTGCCAAATCGTAAAGCTGTTCGCAAATCATCTTAGTATTGTCATCACCTTCATGTTCTGTTACATACTGAACTAATGGATGGTTTGCATTTAATACTAAGGTTTCTCCTTCTTTACCACCAAACATGGACATATCCATTCCCGGCATAGCATACATCTTCATCATATCCTGCATACGGCGTGTTTCTTCAGATAAAGTAATCATGGAAGCAATTTTCTTATTTTTTAATTTTTCCATTTTAATCTGAATGCCGTCTTTCTTTAAGGCTTTCTTAAAGAGTTTTCCTAAGCTTTCCGCCTGTGCAGCTAATTCTTCCTGCACTTTTTTGCTTGTTTTTGCTTTGAAAGTATCGGTTAAGTCTGCATCAATACGCATAAACTTAATATTTTCGTTTTTCGCTTCTAACTGAGACACAAATGGCTGGTCAATATTGTGAGTTAAAATCACAGCATCCATTTTTGCAGATTTGAACATATTAATGTACTGGCTCTGCTGCTGTTCGTCAGTTACGTAGTAGATTACTTTTTCTTTAGATTCTTCTGTTTCAGCTGCGTCTTCTACAACTTCAGCTTCTACCACTTCTCCATTTTCATCTACTGCATTTTCACCTTCTACGTCAATAGGTTTTACTTCCAAACATTCCGGTAAAGTCATGTATTTACCATCTAAGTTCTTGAATAAAATGTAGTCTGTCATTTTTTCACAGAACTTATCATCTTTTAAGCAACCAAATTTAATGAATGGGCTGATGTCATCCCAGTATTTTTCGTATTCTTCTTTTTCTGTTTTACACATTCCGGACAATTTATCCGCAACTTTTTTGGTAATGTATTCAGAGATTTTCTTAACAAATCCATCGTTCTGTAATGCACTTCTGGAAACGTTAAGTGGTAAATCAGGACAATCAATAACCCCTTTTAAAAGTAATAAGAATTCAGGAATTACTTCTTTGATGTTGTCTGCAATAAATACCTGATTGTTGTATAACTTAATAGTTCCTTCAATGGATTCGTATTCCATATTGATTTTAGGGAAGTAAAGAATCCCTTTTAAGTTAAACGGATAATCCATATTTAAATGAATCCAGAATAAAGGTTCTTTGTAATCCATAAATACTTTACGGTAGAAATCCTGATAATCTTCTTTACTGCATTCGTTTGGATGTTTTGTCCAAAGTGGCTGTGTTTCATTTAAAAGTTCAGGACGTCTTTTGATTTTTAATTTTTCTTCTGTTTCTGTTCCATCTTCTTTCTTTTCTGCCGGAATAGTTTCTACCACTACGTCTGTATCTACTTTTTCTGTAGCTTTGATGGTTTCTGTTTCATCTGTATTTGCCTTAGAGAGATAGATTTCTGTTGGCATGAAAGAGCAGTATTTTTTGATTACTTCTCTTGCTTTATACTGGTTACAGAATTCTAATACGTCTTCATTTAAGAATAATGTAATCTTAGTACCAACTTCTGCTTTATCACCATCTGACATAGTGTATTCTGTACCACCATCGCATTCCCAGTGAACCGGTGTTGCACCTTCTCTGAAAGAGAGGGTATCAATGTGTACTTCATCTGCTACCATAAATGCAGAATAGAATCCTAAACCGAAATGACCGATAATCTGATCATCGTTTGTTTTATCTTTATATTTTTCGATAAAGTCTGTTGCACCGGAAAAAGCAATCTGATTAATATATTCTTCTACTTCCTCCGCTGTCATACCAAGACCGTTATCGATAAATGTTAATGTCTTTGCTTCCGGGTTTACAATTACGTCGATTCTTGCTTTAAAATCGTTTGGTAATGTGTACTCTCCCATCATGTCTAATTTTTTTAATTTGGTAATGGCATCGCAACCATTGGAGATTAATTCTCTGAAAAAAATATCATGGTCGGAATACAACCATTTTTTAATAATTGGAAAAATATTTTCGCTGTTAATGGATAAACTACCCTGTTTATTCGCCATTGTTCTACATCCCTTTCTATTTAAAACTTTAACTGTTCAGAGCACGCTCGAAAACTTTTCAGATTTCCTCTCTGTGAATAGTTAACATTGTAGTATTCTTGTCTTTAAAAGTCAACACAAAATTAGCACTCAAAACTTTCGAGTGCTAACAATCTTGTTCAAACCCTTGAAAAACAAGGGTTTTATAATTCTTAAATTTTTCTAAAACCACTGAAAACCGAACACATCTCCAAAATATTCCTCATAAATATCGAAAAATTCCGAAGTATCTATATCCCCTTCCTGAATCAAAGAAATTTCTTCCCACAACTTCTCATTCACTGCTTTTGTCAACCGGGATGCAAATTCAGAATATCTCTGTCCAAAAACCTCATCCCGCTTCTTTTCTACAATTTTAATTTTATTGGCATCGGTTTCTTCCTGGTTAAAGGTAGTGATACACTTAATAATATGATATCCATACTCTGTTTCCACAATCTCACTGATTTCCCCTTTTCCCAAATTAAAAGCAGCAGTCTCAAATTCAAGATTCATTTCTCCCTTTCGGAAAGAATACTGACTCTGTCTGTCTTCATTATAGGTAGCAATGAGGGAGTCAAAACTGACACCGTTTTCAGCCTTTTTCAATACTTCCTGTGCTTTTAAAAAAGCTTCCCTTTTCTGTTCTCCACTATATTCTACCTTTTGGTTATTTTCATCCAAAGAATAGGTTTTGATTAATATATGGTCTACCGTTATGGTTCTTGCCTCATCGTCACTTACTTCCGGATTAATATCTTTAATCAGATAATAGTAAACCTTATTGGCTACGGCATATTCCTTATAAAGTCTCCGGATTAATTCCTTATCTGCATTTAAAAGGCTAATTTCTTCCTTAGATAAAGTTTTATAAAAGGCCTCTGCAGCTTCTTCCGCTTTTTTGGATTCTTCCTTATCTAATTCTATCTTCTCCTGCTCCGCCAATAAATTCATTGCCTTAATCTGGGAAAGCTGTGCCAACACCATGTCTTTCATGTTTTCTTCCAAGGTCACACCCTCCAGACTGGTTTCCCAAATCTGTTCACCATATACCTTTTCATATCTGCTTTGGGTAGTAGTAAGATAAACCATTAACTCCGGTAAAGAGCAGCTCATTTGCTCCACCCGGAACACTTCATTCTTAGAAAAGCCGGTATGAAGCACAATTTTTGTATGCTTTTCACCGCAGCCGGTGAGAAATAACAGCATCATAACCATCATAATAATTATTACTTTTTTATGTTTCATTCACAATCCTCGCCTTACTAAATCCCTGTTTAGACTTTGTCACCTGAATCTGTCTTGGAATTCTATGCTTTAATTCATCCACATGAGAAATTATTCCTACCAAACGGTTTCCTTGTCCCCAAGCTGTTTCATCTACTGAATTCTTCATACCCAAAGTTTCTTCTTCTCCACCTAAAGATGCCAAAACCTGCAATGCCTGAGCCAAGGACTCTTCATCTAAAGAACCAAAACCTTCATCTACAAACATGGTATCCAAACGCACTCCTCCTGCAGCCGCCTGTATCTCGTCTGCCATGCCCAAAGCAAGACACAGACTGGCTTTAAAGGCCTCTCCACCGGACAGGGTTTTTACACTTCTGACAGAACCATTATAATGGTCAATTACTTCCAAATCCAGTCCGCTTTGACTTTTGTTATTTTCCGCATCCTTTTTACGGATTAAGGTATATTGCCCGCCGGTCATGACTTCCAATCTTATATTAGCATAATCCAAAATTCTTTCAAAGTATGCCATCTGCACGTAGGTTTCCAGCATTACCTTTCCTTTTTCATTTTGCCTTCCGTTGGCGGTATCATTTAATGCCTTCATCCAACCATAGACTATCTGCTTTTCTTCCAGTAAAATGCTTTGACTATGAATTTTTTGCAATGCATTTCTGTTTTGTTCCAGTTTCGTGGAAACCTCTTCATAGTCATTCTGCAGTTTTCTTTTTTCATCCTGCAAACTCTGAAAAAGGATTTCTTCTTCTTCCAATTTCCCTTTTTTTCCATTTTCCTTCTGCTCCTTTAAAGCAGAAAGTTTTCCTGACAGAATTGCATTCTCCTGATAGATTCCCTGATACCTATCCCTTGCAGATTTTATCTCACTTTGAATCCTTTCTATCGATTGACTATCCTGGTTAATCTGTTTTTGCAGTTCTTTTTTATTTGGATACTCCAATCCTGCTTCCAATTCTTCTTTTTGACTTATCAATGCCTGTAAAGTCGCTTCAACACTTGCTTTTTTAGCAGTTGACACTTGTGTCTTTTGTTGCAAACTCTGCTGTCTTTCTTCCAATGACGGTAAATTCTTTTTCTTTAGTTGCAGGCTTACTACTTGTTTTTGTACTTCTCCCTGATATGCTACAACTTCCTTTTCTGTGAAATTCAGCTGTTCTCTTTCTGTAGCTACCTTCTCTATATACCTTATGATATTCTCCCAAAAATCTTCGTCTTCCGTTTCTTTTCCATAGGCAGAACCATAAGACTGCTGTAAAGACTTTTGCTTTTCTTCTACTTGACCTTTCAAGGCTGCTGCACAGACATTTTTTTCCTGCAATTCCTTTTCAAGTTTTTCCAATTCTTTTTTTGCCTTCTGCCATTGCTCCTTTGTGGGTGCCTCACCGTTCCAAGAAGCCGGACTTGGATGCTCTTTAGAGCCGCAGACAGGACAGGGACTTCCTTCTTTCAAAGTCCGGGCCAAAATACCTGCCTGCCCATCCATAAACTGTTGTTCCAGTTGTTGATACAGGCTGCGTTTCAGAAATACCTCTTCCTGTATTCTCTTATAAACTGCCACGGCATCTTTATACTCTTTTTGCTTTTCCTTCCACTGTGCCTGTTCCTGTTGCAATTGTAATAAAAGCTGCTGTCTTTCCTTGATTGCCTGCAACTTAAGCCCAAGTTGCTGAAGTTCCAGCTCTTTTTCCAGAAGCTGCCCTATTTCCTCTTTTTCCATGGCAATTTTTAACGCCAGCTGTATTGAATCTGCCTCTGACTGCCGCAATTCTTTTTTGATGCCTTCTAATTGTATTTCTTCACACTCTATTTCTTTTACTAAAACATCCTGTTTTTCATACCCGGGTAATTTTTCTCTTGCAACTGCGATTTTCTTTGCTAAAATCTCCAACTGCGGTTCCTTTTCCAAAGCATATTTCTGCTGTTTCTCCGCTTCCTTTAAGTCAATATCATTTTCTTCTATTTTTTTACCAACCTCTTCCAATTCTTTGGTAATTTCCAAGGTTCTTTTTATTTCATTGATAACTACAGTCTGATGCTGCAGCTTTTCTTCCAAAGAGCCGATTTTCTCCTGAAGCTCCTCTTTTTTATCTTTATCCTCCAGACAAAGTACCTCCAATAAGAACAATATTTCCTTATTGGTTGCCTTTCCTGCCTTTGCTGACAGCCATCTTTCATAACTGTCCCGGTCCGGTAAACATATGGTTCCTTCCAGATACTGCTGGATACTTTTTCTTAAATCTTCACATTCTCCCCACAATTTTCTAAAATCTGCATTAATCTGTTGCTGCAGAATTTCATAATTTCCCGTATTAAAAATCTGTCGGAATATTTTCATACGTTCCTCTGTGGATGCCAGTAATAATTTTAAAAATTCGCCCTGGGCAATCATGGCAATTTGCGTAAACTGCTGCCGGTCTACTCCTAAAATCTCATTGATTTTTTTCGTCACCTCTGTAGTTTTAGTGATAATTGTACCATCCGGTCCTATGAACTCAGCACTTTCTGCCTGTTTGGTTGTCCCTTCTCCCCGCTCTTTTTTTCTTTCATAACGCGGTGTCCTACGGACCTCATAAATTTCTTCCCTACAAGCAAACTTTAAATACACATAAGTAAGATTTTTTTCTTCTGCATATTTACTTCTGAACATATCTGATTTACGATGGTCTCCGCTAGCCTCTCCGTAAAGAGCATAGGTTATGGCATCAAATATGGTAGTCTTTCCGGCTCCCGTATCCCCACAAATCAAATACAGCCCATTTTCGCCCAATTCTGTAAAATCTATGGTAGTTTCATGGGCGTAAGGACCAAAGGCAGACATAGTAAGTACTAAAGGTCTCATTTCGCCTCCCCCTTCCATATTTTTTCTATTTTTTCCATTAAATACTCTTTCTGTATTTCACTTAAAGGCTGATTATTCATGGTTTCGTATAAACCGGCAAACAAATCCTGTGGCTGTAATTTTGCCACTTCTTTTGTTACCTGCAAACTTCGCTTCTGTCTGGTTCTTGTGTTATCGTATTCCATCTGCATTAAATTAGGATAAATTACACAAAGCCGGCGGAATGCCTCAGGAATATCCTGTTCATCC
Organism: Lachnospiraceae bacterium; assembly: GCA_017555455.1. Taxonomy (GTDB): domain Bacteria; phylum Bacillota; class Clostridia; order Lachnospirales; family Lachnospiraceae; genus SFDP01. Next base: position 7,775 of record JAFZGJ010000017.1, on the reverse strand, counting down.
ACCAAGGTAACATGAAGAAAACTCTCCGGTTCCAATCCCGGGAAATTCTCAGGATTCATAACCTCTAAAAAAGTACCACGGATTTTTACAAGATCATGCCGTGGAATTAAAGGAAGTTCTTTTATTTCCAACCGTCCCTTTTGTTTCAGCTCCAAAATAGTTACGGATTTCTTATGGGTACTTTCCGAAAAAGAATATTTCAAAGGTGTTCCGCTATAACGCACCTTTTCACTTCCCATATTTTGCGGACCGTGAATATGTCCTAAAGCCACATAATCAAACTCCTCAAATGCAGTAACTTCCACGTTATCCAAGCCACCTACAGATATTTCTTCGGAATCACTGCGGGTTGCTCCCGCCACAAACTGATGGGCAACCAGCACATTTCTCTCCTGTAAGTTCAAATGAAGATTTTTCACTACTACCCTCATGGCATCCGTATAAGTGTTTATACTTTCTTCCGGGAAAAAATGCCGTACATGAACAGGCTTAATAAAGGGTAACAAATAAATATGTACCTTACCAAATTCATCTTCCAATGTAATCTCTTCCACATTTCCCTTATAAACTGGCGCCAGATATACTCCCGCTTTTTTCGTTAACTGTCCCAAAAAAGCAATTCTTTCCGGGGAATCGTGATTTCCACTGATAACAAACACCTTAATTTCTTCCTTTGCCAGTTCCACCAAAAAAGCATCAAATAAGGCTACAGCTTCCGCAGAAGGATAAATTTTGTCATAAATATCCCCCGCAATTAACACACCGTCCACCTTTTCCTCTATTACAATATCAACTATCTGTTGCAAAATATATTTTTGTTCCTCTATCATGGAAAACTGATGAATCCTTTTTCCCAGGTGAAGATCTGAAATATGAGCAAATTTCATAGGATTACTCCTTGTTCTAAATTTTTCTTTCTTATCTTAATAAATTCATTAGCTTAACTATAAATAATCATCGTTTAAAATTCAAGATTTTCCAGAACTTTCCTATTTCTTACTTATGTATAAAAAAGGACTGTAGACCAAAGAACAGTTATTGGTTTTATGATATCCTACTTGTACGCATCTGTGAGACATCGTTCGCGAGAAACGAACAAAAGCTATTTATAGCATTTTGTTCTGTTAAGCGCGGACGATGTAACGAACAGCAAGCGAACAAGGGATATCTAAAACCAATAACGACTTTAGGCTACAGTCCTTTTTTATACTATCTACCTATTTTGCACACTGGCTAAATTTCTGCTTTGCTTCCTGCACCTTTTTTTCTTCTGCTGCAGGTGTTGGATAAAATCCTGCTGCATGCATATCATCAAATACAGCTTTCTGAATATCATGCTCCTGATTTAAAATTTTCATTACAGTCTGTCTCACATCTTCATGTGTACATTCATTGGCAGCCATATTAAACTGACCTGTACATGCTTTCTGTGCTGATAATGCATCACCATAAATCTCTTTTTCTGTATAAATTCCCGGCATACTTAACCTCCACTTATTCCTATTTCAAATTTTGTATTTCATAGCTTCTGATAAAACTTAACATTTAGGATAATTTCTGATAAAGCTCATTGAAATGTCCCTGATGCTTCTGTGCGATGCTTTCCATCTGATTTTTTAATTCCGGCTTTTCAGCATGCTCTGCAAGCATTTTAAATTTTTTTACTAAAAGTTCTTCTGCGGAAAGTAAATCTTTAATGGTACTTAATTCTTTTTCTGTTAAATCTGACATGATATGACCTCCTGTTTCTAATATTTATATACAAGAGTATCTGTAAATTTGGTGTATATTATACATTAGTACTTTTTATTATTATTTTGAACAAAGCCCGGATGCACTGCATCCGAGCTTCTTCTTCTAATCCACTGAAAATAAATCTCTGGTATATACTTTTTCTTCTACATCGGTTAATTCATCAGATTTTCGATTGGAAATGATTAATTCACATTCCTTTTTAAATTTTTGCAAATCACGTTCAACCCTGCTTCCAAAGAAAGTTTCTTCTTTATATGCCGGTTCATAAACTACAATTTCCACGCCTTTAGCTTTCAAACGCTTCATAATGCCCTGAATGGATGATTGGCGGAAATTGTCAGAATTGGATTTCATGGTAAGACGATACACTCCTACCACTGCTTTTTCACCTTTTTTCTGTTTTGTTTCAAAATCAATTCTATTAAGAACCTGCTCTGCTATAAAATCTTTCCTCGTCCGGTTTGCTTCCACAATGGCACCAATGATATTATTGGGAACCTGTTCATAATTGGCAAGCAACTGCTTTGTATCTTTAGGAAGGCAATAACCACCATATCCAAAGGAAGGATTATTATAATGTGTTCCGATTCTCGGATCCAGACTGACTCCACGAATAATTTCTTCTGTATTCAATCCTCTAATTTCTGCATATGTATCCAACTCATTAAAATAGGCCACACGCAGAGCTAAATAAGTATTGGCAAAAAGTTTTACAGCTTCTGCTTCTGTGGGTTCCATAATTAATATTTCAATATTTTCTTTTAGTGCACCCTGTTTTAATAATTCTGAAAACAATACTGCTTTTTCATACGCCTTTTTATTCTCTTTATGCACTCCTACAATAATTCTGGAAGGATATAAATTATCATATAAAGCTCTTCCTTCCCTCAAAAACTCCGGTGAAAATAAAATTCTGTCTGTAGCAAACTTTTTCTGCATTTTTTCCGTAAATCCAACCGGAACTGTAGATTTTATTACAATGTAAGCTTCTTTATTTATACGTAAGACTTGTTCTATTACCGAGTCCACTGAAGATGTATCAAAATAATTCTTCTTGGGATCATAATTGGTTGGTGTCGACACAATTACAAAATCCGCATCTTTATACACATCCACTCCCTTAGTTGTCGCAATTAAATCCAGTTCCTTTTCCCGTAAGTATTCTTCCAACTCTTTATCTTGAATAGGACATTTTCTCTGATTTAACAAATCCACTTTTTCCTGAATTATATCTACTGCATATACTTTATTATGCTGGGCTAGTAAAACTGCATTGGACAAGCCTACATAACCTGTCCCTACAACTACAATCTGCATTTCTTTTACCCCTTTTCTCTCGTATTTTTTCTGATAGTCTTTCTAATTATTCAAACTTTTCTTCCTATTTTTCTTTACTGTTCTTTTTTCCGAAAACATAAGAATAAATACTAACTCCAAAAATAGCCACTACTAAAACACCTATAATAGCTCCCCAAATTCTCTTTTGCTTAGTTTCTTCCTGATATCTGGTAAATGATTCTATATAGGCTTTACCTTCATGAACTCCTACTTCCATTTCAGCATTCAGTTCTTCTTTAAAATGCTCGTCTAAAACCACTTCTTTTGTAGCATTGTTTTCTACATCCTCTACTTGTATTACCGGTGTTTTTAAATTAACAGTTTCTTCTTTTTTTACATAATATATATTTCCCTGATAGGCTACTGCATGCCACTGTTCGTTACCACCTTCTACAATTAATAAAATATCTCCCGCTTCATATACTTTACCAACTTCTGCATTCTCCGAAGGTTCTACCCTGGTTTCCACTCTTTCCTCTGTCTGTAGCATCTCCAAAATAGTCAGACTTCTTGCCTGCGCAGCAACTACCGGTGCCACTCCCAGACTAAACATAAGTGCAACAAAGGCTACTATAATTCTAAATTTCCTCATTCTCTTCTCCTCCTTGATTTTCAACATTTTCTTTAATTTCATCTTCCAATTCTATTTCTATCAATTTTAGTTTTTGATTTCCCATAGAAAGCAAAAACATAAAAATAAGCAATACATTCCCCGGTACTTCCCACATAAAAATTTGAAGTAAAAATGCTATATAAAATATCAGAAAACAATTTGCTCTTTCCTGATCCTTTCCACATCGTTTATACAAACGTATTCCCAGCTGATAAAACCAAATCAGAACAAATAAAACTCCCACAACCCCCAATTGATTCAACCATCGAAATATCGTACTGCTTCCTGAAGTTATTTCACTATTCAACGGCAATGCCAATACTTTTATAAATCCTTTTAATCCTTTATCTTCCAATGACTTCCATACATTTCCTCCCATGGAAAACGCTAAAAACGCAAGTCCCAAAATACCTAAAACCATGCGGAAATAATACTGCATTTTTACCATACTGATTTTTTGTAAATCATAGTTATCCGGAATCCTGTCCCAAAAATGAAAGTACAACAAACCGCCTAAAGCTAAAAACAATTCCATATATACGCTGGCTTCTAAAGAATACACAGCTTCTACTTGAAACCATTCTGTATAGTTAAGTACAAGACTCATATTTGACCATAGAAACAAGAATAAAAATAACAGAATCCCCACTTTTTTAATTAGAGAGGCTCTTGGTCTGAAAAAGGCAGCTATTGCCAACAGGCAGAATACCATAATCCAATTACTGATATGACTCTGATTTAGCAACAATACAAACATATTAAATCCCGTTATGATGAGCCAGAAATTGCTCCATTTATTGTCTTCTTTTATTAAAATCCAATTTGTAATGCTAATTAAATTTACTAACAATAAATAAGAAACAATACCATCACCGGTTATCGTCAATGCATCTGTCAACTGACTTATTTCCATGCCCTTTATTGTTGGTAAGATAATCAGCAAACTACCTACTGTTCCACCTGACACTGCGATCTTCTGCCACCCCGGATTTACATTTGACTGAAAATCCATTAAAAGATACAACATCGTAATTGCAAAAATAATGGTGTAAAACTCCATATCTATTGCTTCCGTAGAAGAAATTCCCATCGAAAAACTTAGTATTTTCCATAAAGCATAGACCATGATAAAAAAGCAAATATATTTATCAATTGCATAACTTCTGATAATAAATTTTTTTCCCTTATTAGCTAAAATCTTTTTACAGATTAAAACTACTTCTAAGACAATTACCAATAAAGGAAGTACGTTTTCTCCCAATACCCATACCTGTTTTATTAAAATAAGAGGTATTAATAGGGTTAAATAATATATTGTGTTGTCGAAATTAAATGAAATCCTTTTCATTTTTATTCCTTTCTTCATTTATTTTAGTAAATATATTTACTAACTTGTAGTATAAAAAAATCCTGATATCAGGATGATTTTTCTTTCGTTTTCATACCTTATATCAGGATTAAGTATTTTCTCACTAAATCAAAGTTGTCAATTCTTTCTGCATTCTCTTTGTAATTCCTAAAATATTCGCAGCTTCTTCAAAGGATATTTTCTGTTTTCGCATTAAATTCTTCACCATTTTCAATGCCATTTCCTGTTTGCCTTCTTTTTTTCCTTCTCTTCTTCCTTCTTTTCTTCCTTCTCTTCTTCCATCTTCCTTATAATCCTCAAATGCCTGACACATATCATATACCTCTCTTCCCTGTTCGTCTATTTTCATTATCTTTGCCAAATCTATCTTTACATTCAGGATACCCAAAATCGCTTTGGCACTAATTTCGTCCACTTCACCACTATGGGTATGCCGTCTTAAAACACTAAACATTTTTTTCTTATCCTTAGCATTTGCCAGCATTTCAAATAACAGCCGGTTCTCCGTTTTAAACATACTGAAATCCTTATAATCATGATAATCAAATAGATTCAGCTTGAAATCATTTACAAAGGGCTTGATTTCCTCGTCCATCTCTAGCAGCTCATACAAACTTCTGGAACCATCCCACATTTTATCCTTTCCCACATAAAGTACAAGGGTAATTATGGGGATAAACTTCTGCTCCTTTTTCATTCTACTTAGATATTCGACAGAATCAAATTTAACCTTTTCACTACACTTCGCCAGATAAGCTTCTTTTCTCTGCTTATCATAACCTATCACTTCCGACTCCATCACACGAAGTACCATACGATAATCTACATAAGACTGATTCTCCAACACCATGATGGAAACATATCGACCTTTCCACCTTCGTATCTTATCGCAAATCACCTTTTTCAGATTCCGTTTTTTCTCCATGCCTACTATAACACTGTCTTCTGGTTCCAGTTCTTCCGGCTTCATAATCTCTTTTCCACCAAAAAGAATTCCATTGAAAACATCCGCAAACCGACCTTTATCTTCATAAAAGTCACTCTGGTACAAATCACTCTGTCCCATTCTCTTACCACCTTTCCCTATTCAATTCATAAAAGGGAAAGTCTAGCAAAGACAGGATCACAGATACGCTCCAAAGAAATGTTGATAGAATCCCTTGTATGTGTAGTATTTCTTCTGTTGTATGTTATATTACACTTATTTTATCGGTTAGTCAATAACAAGACGTAATTTCGGCAGTTTGAACAATCAATATAAAGAGATAATCTATGTATCTTTTTTTGGATTTTTGATATAAAGTATGAAGTTGTCAAGGTGCGGGATATAATAAACAATCTATTAACTACTATTCAAAAAATGTCTTTTCCAACATTAAACATAGAAAATGATAGATTACAATATGATATTCTTGAATTTCGTAAGTTTCTTTCGACGGAGCCTTAATACAAACATCCGCCTTTTGGGCCAATTCTCCACCATCAGTTCCTGTTAGTCCTACTACTTTCATTCCTTTTGCTTTAGCTACAATAGCAGCCAAAATAACATTTCTGGAATTACCGGAAGTAGAAAGTGCAAGAAAAACATCCCCTTTTCGACCATATCCTTGGACTTGCTGGGCAAAAATCATATCTCCATTCACATCATTGGATATTGCTGTTGTTAAGCTGCTATGACTGCTCAGTGAGATCGCCGGCAAAGCTCCCTGCAAATGCTTTTCCAAATACTTTCCTTTTGTTTCATCTAAGGCTACTAATGTATTTCTTTCTTCTTCCTTTAACTCCCGTTTCAAAAGAAATCCTTTCATCAGTTCCCCTACAATATGTTCTGCATCAGATGAACTTCCTCCGTTTCCGGCAATCAAAACCTTTCCGCCACTGCTATAACACTCACAAAGCAGCTGATATGCACTATTAATTTCTTCTTTACATACAAGCAAATCATTATGCTTTTCAATAAATTTATCTAACATCAGACTTTTCTCTTTCTAACCTTAAGATATAATCCACGCATTCTTCCAGATTTTCAAATTGTACTCCTTGGTACCCGTCATTAGTTCCACATAACACAACATTACAACTGGCATTCTTACCGGCTTCCATATCTGTTAAAGAATCTCCTACCATCCAAGAATTTTGCAAATCAACATTGTACTTTTCTGCGGCTTGCACAAATAATCCAGTTTTCGGTTTTCTGCATCCACAATCAAATTTAAATTCTATACGTTCACCCTCAAATCCTTTGTCCGGATGATGAGGACAATAAAATATATCATCAAGGTATGCTCCGTTATTTCCTAACAAAGTTTCCATTTTATTATGTATTTCTTCCAATTCCTCAAAAGAAACCTCTCCTCTTGCAATAACCGGTTGATTTGTAATCACTATCACTAAAAATCCACTGGAATTAATTTTTTTAATAGCTTCTGATACACCACCAATCAATTGCATATCATCAACATTTCTTAAAAATCCAACATACTTATTAATTGTTCCATCTCTATCAAGAAAAATTACTTTTTGTTTTTGATTTAAATTTTTCCCAGCAACAATTCCTGTTCTGATATCTTCCTGAACTGCATAAAATCTATCCGGTGTTCCCATATCTTTTACATACTCCGGAGATTGATAAATATACAGTTTTTCTTCTTTAATCAGTTGTTTCAAAATATCTCTATCTAAATCCTTTTTCTCTAAGAT
>JAFZGJ010000016.1 GCA_017555455.1 Lachnospiraceae bacterium | reverse complement strand
CATTCGGGCTTCGGTTTGATGTGCAACCTTACCCACCTAATCGCCTTATCAAGTTTCTGTACGTAGGCTCAAGAACTTTGCTACACCACTTCCTCCATCCATACCATTACTGATACCAACTTGTGGTTCGCTACACTTGGCAGTAAATACCCGTGACTGGACTTTCACCAGTAAGATTAGTGACATGCTCGGCACACACAAATAGAGGACTTCCCATCAAGGGAAATCCTCCTTATTCATACCTCTTATTCAATTTTCTTTTCTGAATCTTTATTGTGTACTGTATCAGCCACCATTACAACAGCTGCCACTACTGCCAATAGTAAATCCATAAACTTTCGTTTCGACAACGCAATCACCTCTTTTCTTATATTATTGATTTCATAATATATAGGTGAATGATTAAATAATACGATTCCTAACTAATATAATCTTCATGAATATTCTGTATAAAATCTGTTAACAGCTAATATGTATTAAATAAAAACGAATCATTTTCCGCATAAAAATATTTCACAGATATTCTATTATTATATTACATAGAAAGAAGATACTTCATACTACTCACGATATTTAAATCGTCCTGAAGTATATATTCCTCTTGCTTGCGGAGATGGTAATCTAACTCCATTGCATTCAGAAATACAATGCATATAAATAGGATCACCATTTTCACGTTCCCCTGCAGGGTCCCACCAGTAATTAACTGAAATTGAGTCATCCGGTCTACTAAAATGTTTACACATATAATCCCATTGTGCATCTCTACATGCTAACTGCTTAGCTAAATCTTCTTCAGACAGGTATGGATTATTAAGTCCAATATAGTAAAAATATGGATACCCCATGTTATCATAATATAAAACAAACAATTCATAAGGAAACGTTCCATTGCTTTTGGGTATTTCTACTGTAGATGTTTGAGGTTGTACTGGTGCTTCCAAAGGTGCAACTTCCATAAAAGGAACTCCATTTTCACAAGGAATTCTTCCTTCCTTTTTTCCGCAATTTACATAATGATTGTAAAGCATAGTTTCATCCGTTCCGAATACAGCCACTACGTCCGGATTATTCTTTGCATAGTAAACAGCATCAAATTTCGGAGTAACTGCTCCTTCTGCATAAGGCTTTCTTCCCTCGTTCTTTCCACAGTTCGCATAATGACTGTATAACATAGTTTCATCCGTTCCAAATACTGCTACTACATCCGGATTATTGGTAGCATAATACTGGGCATCAAACATATTGCCATCCACCATCTGTTTTGGTGCTGCAAAGACCGGCATTGCAGAAGTTAATGTTAATAGCCCTACCATGAATGACATCATTAATCTTTTTCTCATTGGTATCTCCCCCTGTTTTCTTTTATTATATATTCATATTATCCATTTTGTAAAATTAAATCAACTGCTATTATAACTGACTTGTTTTTACTATAACTACTTGTATTTCTTTTTTTACTAAAACCTATTAAAGTTTTAATCAATAGTTGTTTCAGATTTTTTTATTACTATCAATACTTCAAACAACATTAATGATGTAAATGTAATTACACTAACCATAACAAAAATAATACTTCTCATTTATCTATTTCCTTTTCCATTATATAGTACCTTCCTAAATTAAAAGCTTTGTGACTCAATATAATCACACACTACCCCAAGGAATATACTTTATTATCTAACACAACTATTTCTTTACTTTTCCTTTATTTATCAGGATTTCAACCATTTTTACCTTGACCTATAAATTGACCTATCCATTAGAAAAAGCCCTGTTTTTTCAGGAAAATCCAGTAAAATGATATTTTTCAAATTTTTTACGATTTTATCTCTAATAAATCCAAACATGCTACAACCCCAATAAAATCAAGCATTTACACGACAAAAAACCTCATCAGTTTTCACTAATGAGGTTCCATTTAGCAGGGCTACAAGGATTCGAACCTTGAGATGACGGAGTCAGAGTCCGTTGCCTTACCGTTTGGCGATAGCCCTTTATTCAAGTGCTGTAGTTGTTTTCCCTAAGCACTTGATTATAATACTACACCTTTTTTCAAAATGCAAGTACTTTTTTAAAAATTTTTAAACTTTTTTAAACTTCAAAAATTAAATCCGCATAGGTTGGGAACGGCCAAACTCTCTTATCTACAAGTACTTCCAATTTATCTGCCGGCACGCGCAATGCATCCATGGCAGTTTTTACTTCATCCTTATAGAAAAATGCCTGCTCTTTTCCCGGTTTCATAGCTCTGGCTTTCGCTTCTGCCTGCTGCAATTTCATCAACGCATCCTGCATTTCTTTTAAATGACCGTTTACTTTTTCCAGCAATTCTCTCTGTACAGACGCCTCCAAGCCGGCTTTCATAACCATCACTACAGTTTCCGCCAACTCCTTTGTATAAGAAATTACCGCAGGAATAATCTGTTTCGAAGCCATATCAATCATTGTTAAGGCTTCAATATTGATGGTTTTGGCATAAGTTTCATATAAAATTTCCACACGGGATTCCAATTCCGCTTTGGTAAAAATACCAAAACGTTCAAATAACTTAACCGCTTTATCTGTAGTAAGGGTATCTACCGCTTCTACCATAGTAGCAATGTTTGGAAGTCCTCTTCTTGCCGCTTCCTCTACCCATTCCTCAGAATAACCGTTACCATTGAAAATAATTCTCTGGTGTTTGGTCATATATTCTTTAATTAAATCATGTACTGCTTTGTCAAAGTTTTCCGCCTTTTCCAATCGGTCTGCCGCTTCACAAAAAGCTTCTGCCACAATAGCATTTAACGTAGTGTTCGGACTACCGATAGAGTCCTCACTTCCTACCATACGGAATTCAAATTTATTTCCAGTAAAAGCAAACGGAGAAGTGCGGTTACGGTCTGTGGCATCTTTTTCAAAATCCGGTAATGTGGATACACCGGTTTTCATCACGCCACCTTCAATACAAGTTTCCGCAACACCGGTTTCTACCAACTGTTTTACCACGTCCTCCAACTGTTCTCCCAAGAAAATGGAAATGATTGCAGGTGGTGCTTCATCTGCCCCCAGACGCAAATCGTTGCCTACGTCAGAAGCACTCTGACGAAGCAAATCCGCATGGGTATCTACCGCCTTCATGATACAAGCTAATATCAGTAAAAACTGGATATTTTCATTAGGTGTATCACCGGGATCTAATAAGTTATATCCATTATCTGTATTTATGGACCAGTTATTATGTTTCCCGGAACCGTTAACACCTTCAAATGGTTTTTCGTGTAATAAACAACGAAGTCCGTGTTTTGCAGCCACTCGCTTCATGGTTTCCATAACAATCTGGTTATGGTCTGCGGCAATATTAGCCGTTTCATAAATAGGTGCCAATTCATGCTGTGCCGGAGCTGCCTCATTATGCTGTGTTTTGGCAGTAACTCCTAATTTCCACAGTTCTTCATTCAGTTCTTTCATGTAACCGCCGATACGTTCACGGATAACTCCAAAATAGTGGTCATCCATTTCCTGTCCCTTAGGCGCTGGAGCTCCGAACAGAGTTCTTCCGGAAAAAATAATATCTTCACGAAGCTGTGCTTTTTTCTGATCTACCAGGAAATATTCCTGTTCCGCACCTACAGATGCAATTACCTTAGCTGCTTCTGTATTTCCAAATAAATGTACAATTCTTAAAGCCTGTACACTTAACGCCTCCATAGAACGAAGTAACGGTGTCTTTTTATCCAAAGCTTCTCCGGTATAAGAACAAAACGCCGTTGGAATACAAAGAATAGGACCTGTTGCGGCTTCTTTAATAAAAGCCGGAGATGTAATATCCCAAGCAGTATAACCCCTGGCTTCAAAAGTAGCACGAAGTCCTCCGGAAGGGAAGGAAGATGCATCCGGCTCTCCTTTAATTAATTCCTTTCCGGAAAATTCCATAATCATTTTTCCGTCTTCATCCGGGTGGGTAATAAAGGAATCATGTTTTTCCGCAGTAATTCCTGTCAATGGCTGGAACCAATGGGAATAATGGGTTGCTCCTTTTTCTACCGCCCAGTCCTTCATGGCTTTTGCAATGATATCGGCTGTTGCAAGGGATAACTCTCCTCCCTGTTCCATAACTCTTACCACTTCTTTATAAGCAGATTTCGGAAGGCGGGCCTTCATTTTCCCCATGGTAAATACATTTTCAGCAAAAATATTTTCTACATTAATTAATTCTTTCATAATTTCCTCTTCTTTGAAGCTGCTCTCTTAACTCAGCATTCCAACCTAAACCTCTTCTTTTGCATTGGCTACTCGTAAAATATCATATACTTGGGGTTGTTTGTCAAGCTGTAAATAAACCACCTGCTTTGGATGAGGACAACTTTCCATGGACTCTCCCTCTTCATTAAACATTGCCAAGACCTTGGTTTCCACATTATCTCCATTGGGCTTCATAATTTCAATCACATCGCCAACAGAAAATTTGTTTCTCTGTTCAATACGTATAAGTCCTTTTTCATTAATTTCACCTACAATACCAAGATAAATATACTCATTTATATAAGTATTACTGTCATAAATCTGGGTATTTTCATCCGGCTTACCAAAATAAAAGCCTGTAGTAAACTGACGATAAGTACATTTACCGATTTCCGCTTTGTACCATTCCATATTGTTACGGTATTTTTCTTCCGATTCCATAAAATCATCCAAAGCTTTACGATAAGTTCTGGCAACGGTAGCTACATAAAGAGCGGTTTTCATTCGCCCTTCAATTTTCAAGCTGTCAATTCCCGCATCCAGAATCTCCGGAATATGTTCAATCATACACAAATCCTTGGAGTTGAAAATATAGGTTCCTCTTTCATTTTCATATACAGGTAAATATTCTCCGGGACGACTTTCCTCCACCACCGCATATTTCCATCTGCAGGGATGAGTACAGGCCCCATGGTTGGCATCTCTGCCGGTAAAATAATTACTAAGCAGACATCTGCCGGAATAGGAAATGCACATAGCTCCATGAATAAAGCTTTCTATTTCCATATCTTCCGGAATATGTTCCCTGATTTGCTTAATTTCAGCTAAAGATAATTCTCTGGCAGAAACAACTCTTGTAGCTCCCATTTTATACCAGAAATCATAGGTCAGATAATTAGTATTGTTTGCCTGAGTAGATATATGTATATCTATTTCAGGACACACTTCCTTTGCCAAAGTAAACATGCCGGGATCTGAAATAATTAAAGCATCTGGTTTAATTTCCTTTAATTCCCCAAAGTATTTTCTTGCACCCTCTAAATCATAGTTATGGGCAAGAATATTGGCAGTCACATATACCTTTACTCCTCTTTCATGAGCAAAAGCAATCCCTTCTCTCATATCCTGCAGGGAAAAATTCTTCGCCTTGGCACGAAGTCCAAAGGCTTCTCCTCCAATATATACTGCATCAGCACCAAAAATAACCGCTGTTTTTAACACTTCCAAATTACTTGCAGGTATCAGTAATTCCGTTTTTCTCATTCTTTCCTCCTGCTGCAAACACAGCACTTTTCAAATCTTATCTCTATTTTTCAACATCTTTATTAGGTTGTTTTACACTGACCGTTACTCCATCCCCTACCGGTAAAATGGAAGTTACCAAATCAGGATGATGCTTCAATTCGTACAAATAATCCCGCATTCTTCCGTGGATGGTGCGGTTTCTTCTGGTCACTGCAAACCGGGATTCCACAATATCCCCATCCTGCAACACATTGTCCGACACCAGCATTCCTCCATCTGCCAGTAAACGCAGAATATCAGGAAGGAAATGGATGTACTGCCCCTTGGCTGCATCCATAAAAATGAAATCATAGGTGCCTTCCAACTCTTTTAGAATCTCTACGGCATCTCCCTCTAACAAAGTTATTCTGTCTTCCTTTCCCGCTCTGGCAAAATTTTCTTTTGCCAAGGGAATTCTTTTTTCATATTTTTCAATGGTTGTTATATGACAATTTTCCGGCCCATACTCACTCATCAACAAGGCAGAAAAACCAATGGCTGTCCCCACCTCCAAAATTCTCTTTGGTTGCTTTATTGCCAAAAGCAGCTTCAAAAAACTTTGCATGGACGGTCTGATAATTGGCACATTGGTTTCCTTGGAATATTTTTCCAGTTGATTTAAAAATTCTGTATTGGGCGTATCCATGGAATCAATAAAAATCGTCATTCTTTCATCGACAATCATTCTTCCTCCACCGGTACAGACATAATTTCCATCATTTCTTCCGTAGTCATGGCTGTACTCAATTCATAAGTTCCGGGTAACATTTTATCCTTGTATTCAGAAAGCATCTCCTGAATCTGAAACAACTTTGCATCTCTGATTAACCCGTTTTTTTCCAATATATTTCCAATTTCTTTTGCCGTATCTCCCGATTCTACTGTAACTGTAATTACCCTGCCGCTTCCGGCGGACACCGGCGGCTCATTAAATACTCTCTGCCCATACTCATATGCGGACACAGACCATTTATATACCAGCATTATAATAACAACTGCAACCACAATTTTAAATACAGTAGAAAATACAGATACTACTACTTCCTTTGAATTCATCTTCCTCTTTCTTACTCCTTAAACATCTATAAATGATTCTTCTCTATCTCACAAGATTTTGAACAGTTAACATCTTACTTCATTTCCATATCAATATCAACCAAATCATCAATAGCATGGTTAATTTCCTGCACCAAACGGCAAATCTCCAATTCCGCTGCCAAATATTCCCTGACGATAGGCTCTTCCTTAAATGCCTGATATTCCTTTTGGAATTCATCAATTTTTTCAAATAAGTCTTCGCCCTCATAATTTTGAAACTCAAATCTTTTGGCTCTGAAATCGTTAATACGTTCCTTCATTCCCGGAACCTTTTTTATTCTTTCTTTCTGATATTTATAATCTTTAAAAGCAGAACTTTCCTGCAATTCATTTAAGAATTGATTCAGCGCTTTTCTCATCTCCATGCATCAGACTCCTTTACACCTCTAATATAATAGGAAGAATCATAGGTCTTCTTTTTGTTTTTTTCCATACATAATCGGAAAGACAATCTCTGATTCCCATCTTTAGTTTACCCCAATCGGTAATACCTCTATCCAGATATTCATTCACTGTATTATATAAAATTCCGCTTGCCTCTTCCATAAGCTCATCGGACTCACGCACATATACAAAACCTCTGGAAACAATGTCCGGTCCTGCTGCCAAATATCCACTGGAAGACTCCAATGCCATTACTACAATCATAATTCCATCTTCTGCTAAATGCTGCCTGTCACGCAATACTATATTTCCTACGTCACCTACACCAAGACCATCTACCAAAATATCACCTACTGTTACTTTACCGGTTACAGAAGCCTTGCTTTCATTCATTTCCAACACATCACCGGAGGAAAGAATAAACACATTTTCTTTCTCAATTCCTAAGGATGTAGCAAGCTTAGCCTGAGCTTTCAGATGCTTATATTCTCCATGCACCGGAATGGAATATTTTGGTTTCACCAAAGAATAAATCAGTTTAATTTCTTCCTGGCAGGCATGTCCTGACACATGAGCATCCTGGAAAATAACTTCCGCACCCTTTCTGGAAAGCTCATTAATCACCTTGGTAACAGCCTTTTCATTTCCCGGAATGGGACTGGAAGAAAAGATAATGGTATCCTGTGGTCCAATAGAAATTTTACGATGCATATTACTTGCCATTCTGCTTAAAGCAGCCATACTTTCCCCTTGACTGCCGGTAGTAATAATCACCGTTTTTTCTTCCGGATAATCCTTTAACTGTTCTGTAGCAATTAAAGTATTTTCAGGGATATTTAAAATATCAAGTTCAGAAGCGGTTTCGATAATATTCACCATACTTCTTCCCTCTACCACAACTTTACGGTCAAATTTATAAGCAGAATTAATAATCTGCTGTACGCGGTCCACATTAGATGCAAAGGTAGCAATAATAATTCTTCGATTTCTGTGTTCCGAAAATATGGTATCAAAGGTCTTTGTGAGAGAACGTTCCGAAGCCGTAAATCCCGGTCTTTCCGCATTGGTACTGTCACACATTAACGCTAAAACACCTTTTTTCCCAATTTCTGCAAACCTTTGCAAATCAATGGCATCCCCGAAAATAGGTGTATAGTCCACTTTAAAGTCTCCTGTATGAACCACTACCCCTGCCGGAGAATAAATAGCCAATGCAGCTGCATCTACAATGCTATGGTTAGTTTTAATAAACTCAATTCTAAAGCATCCCAAATTAATGCTTTGCCCAAATTTAACAACTTTTCTCTTTACCTGGTTTATAAGATTATGTTCTTTTAATTTATTTTCAATCAACGCCATGGTTAACCTTGTGGCGTATAATGGTACATTCAACTGTTTTAAAATATACGGAAGTGCTCCGATATGGTCTTCATGACCATGGGTAAATACAAAACCTTTTACCTTATCTTTATTCTCTAACAAATAGGATATATCCGGAATAACCAAATCAATCCCCAGCATATCGTCCGCCGGGAAACTAAGACCACAATCCACTACAATAATACTGTCTTCGTACTCAAAGGCAGTAATGTTCATTCCAATCTGTTCCAAACCACCAAGTGGTATTACCTTCAGATTAGACACACTATTCACTTCTTTTTTCTTTGCCAAAATAATTCCTCCTTTTTTATTTTTCTACCCGCCAAACACTCTCCTGAGTGCTCTTCCAAATGCTTGTAACGCAAACAAGGCTTCCTATGAAGCCTGTCTCTTAAAATATACACAAATTTTGAACAGCCTATTCTTGTACAAACTGTACATCTTCCAGCAAATCTTCAAAAACACCTGCCACCGCATCTAACTCGTTTTCATCCGATACAATTTCATACACGCTCTCTGTATCTTCTGCTTTTGACAGGTCTTTTAAAATCAAAGCTTCTCCGTCGCCGTCTTCAAAATCCGTTACCAGGATATAATTCACTCCTGCTATTTTTGTTTGTTCTAATACAAAAAAATCTACCGGTTCATCACCATCCGGACAAAATGTAATCTTTTCTAATTTCATCTACTCCTCCATCTTTTTCTGCATGGCCTTATGGTCTAAGAATCCCTGCAAAATAAAAACTGCTGCCACTTTATCTACCTGTTCTTTTCTTTCTTCTCTACGAAGCCCTGCTTCTATCATAGCTTTGTCTGCTGCCACGGTAGTCAGTCTTTCATCCCATAAATGCACAGTAAGCCCGGTACGTCTTTCCAACATTTCCTTAAACTCTTCTGTTTTTTCAATACGCTCTCCCAAAGTATCGTTCATATTCTTAGGGTATCCCAAAACAATCTCATCTACTTCGTATTCTTCAATTAACTCTTCAATTCTGGCACAAGTCTTACGTAATTTATTCTCTTCCTTACGACGAATTATTTCTATTCCCTGTGCGGTTATCAATAAGGAGTCGCTGATTGCCACTCCTACTGTTTTTGATCCGAAATCTAACCCCATAATACGCATATGTGCCTCCTGTACCTTATACCCAGTGATTATTCTTGATATATTCTCTAAAAAGTTCTTCCACCAATTCGTCTCTCTCCACTTTCATAATGAGACTTCTTGCATTCTTATAACTGGTAATATAAGTAGGATCTCCAGACATAATGTATCCAACAATCTGGTTTACAGGATTATATCCTTTTTCAGTTAATGCCTCATATACAGAAGATAAAATAACTTTTACTCCTGTTTCCGGCTCTACCTCTACTTGAAAAAATTGTGTATTTCCTAAATCCTGCATATCTTTCCTCTTTTCTTCCCCTATTGTATCTATACTTATATAATGAATACCAATATCTTACCTTATTATTCTGAAAATTTCAACGTTGGTTTCATGCTTTCACTTAAATCTGATAGTTTTCTGTTATTGCATGTTTTTTATATTATTTATCCGCAAGTTCCAACAGCAGGTATTCATCATCCAACAGTTTCATTGCTTTTCCGCTTACAATTTTATTACTTAAATCCCGGTTTGTTTCTACGGCAACTTTTACATATGTTTCGGTATAACCCACCTGATATTTTTTACCACGAATTTCCTTTTCTTCCTCCATCAAAGCGTCTACATCTTTCCCAAGGTATGCTTTACGGTATGCTTGTGACTGTTTTTGTTCCAAATCAAGAAGTAAATTACTTCTTTCGGTTTTCACCTTATCATCTACCTGATCCTGTCTGGCTGCAGCCACTGTCCCCTGACGTTTGGAATATTTAAATACATGCATTTCATAGAAACAAATATCTTCCAAAAATTCATATGTGGTCTGAAATTCATCCTTTGTTTCCCCCGGAAATCCTACAATGACATCCGTGGTAATAGCAGGATTTTCAAACACATTCCTCAAAATTTCCACCTTTTCTTTAAACTCCGCCGCACTGTAATGGCGGTTCATTCTCTTTAGAGTTTCATCGCAACCGCTTTGCAGAGATAAATGAAAATGAGGACAAAGCTTGTCCAAGCTTTTTAATCTGTTTGCAAATTTTTCTGTAATAATTCTAGGTTCCAAAGAACCGATTCTAATCCGTTTTAAGCCTTCAATTTCGTTTATTTTTTCCAAAATATCCAAAAGGTATCCTTTGTGGTAGGCCTGGGTGCGGATATCCACCCCTTGTAGATAATCCCCCGATTCTTTACTGATAAAATCCAGCCCGTAGCTGCTCAAATGAATTCCTGTTACCACAACTTCCTGATAACCGGCTGCCACCAACCCTTTTACTTCCCTTATAATATCCTCTTCTTTCCGGCTACGTACCCGTCCTCTGGCATAGGGGATAATACAATAAGAACAGAACTGATTGCAACCATCCTGAATTTTAATATAAGCTCTGGTGTGTTCTCCCGCATGGGTAAGAGTCATTTCCTCATATTCCTGTTTTCCGTCATTGATGTCCGGAATAGTCGTTTCATGAAGAGTTTTATCCTGTCGATTCAACTCTTTTTCCTTCAAGTATTCTTCCAAAATAGGCACAATATCCTTCTTTTTATTATTTCCCACTGCCAAATCAATACATTCATCCTGTTTCACATTTTCCGTTCCGGTCTGCACATAACATCCAACCGCAACCACCACTGCCTCGGGATTCATTTTTTTTGCTTTATGCAACATTTGACGGCTTTTTCTATCTGCAATATTAGTTACTGTGCAGGTGTTAATAATATAAATATCTGCACCGGGAGCAAAAGGTACAATTTTATATCCACTTTTTTCCAAATTTTCTTGCATAACTTCTATTTCATAAGAGTTTACTTTACAGCCCAAATTGTGCAATGCTATTTTTTTCATAAGATTCCTCTCTTTTTTTGTTAGGTTTTTTCATTGACTTTTCCTCCCAACACCTTTACTATGTTTCTTAGAAGGTAGGAAAAATATTAAGGAGGTTATTTCGGATGAAAACACTTCAGATTTCTTTAAACTCTATCGATAAAGTAAAATCATTTGTAAACGACATTACCAAATTTGAAAATGATTTTGATTTAGTATCCGGAAGATACGTAATCGATGCAAAATCTATCATGGGTATTTTTAGTTTAGATTTATCCAAACCAATCGACTTAAACATCCATGCAGAAGAAAACATTGATGCGATTCTTGAAATTTTAAAACAGTATACTATTTAGTTCTTTTTATACATAATATAAAATTTATCAGGATAAATAAAAGATAGAAAAGGAAAGCTGCTGCCGTATAACGACAGCAGCTTTTTTACAGTTTATTCATCACATCTTACAATAATAGTTTCTTTGCTTTCCAAAGCCTTTTCCATCAAATCATCAATAACGTCTTTCAAACTTTCTTCATGACGTTTGATATATTCCAAGTTAGGTTTTGTTACCGGATGTTTCGCCACAAAAATAGTACAACAATCTTCAAAAGGAAGAATGGAAGTTTCATAGGTATTGATTTTTTCTGAAATTTCCACAATCTCCTGTTTATCTAAACCAATACAAGGACGATATACCGGCATGGTACATACTTCGTTGGTTGCATACAAGGAATGCATAGTCTGGGAAGCTACCTGCCCAATACTTTCTCCTGTAATGAGTCCCAAACATTCGGTCTCTTTGGCAATGTGTTCCGCAATCTTCATCATGTAACGGCGCATAATGATAGTCAATTCATCATGCGGACATTTTTCATAAATTGCCAACTGAATATCGGTAAAATTAATTACATGAAGATAAATAGGTCCGCTGTAACGGGATACCAGTCTTGCCAAATCCACAACCTTTTGCTTTGCTCTTTCACTGGTGTACGGCGGTGCATGGAAATAAACCGCATCAATTTTAACTCCACGTTTACTAATCATATAACCGGCTACCGGAGAATCAATTCCGCCGGAAAGTAATAACATAGCCTTTCCGTTGGTTCCCACCGGCATTCCTCCCGGTCCCGGAATAATTTCAGAATAAATATAAATCTTTTCCCGGATTTCCAGATAAAGCATAATATCCGGATTATGAACATCTACTGTCATTTCCGGGAACGCATCTAAAATTACCGCTCCCACTTCACGATTCAGTTCCATGGTATCCAATGGATAATTTTTTCTGGCACGTCTTGCATTTACCTTAAAGGTTTTATTTTTATCAGGATAAACATTATCCATATATTCCACAATGGTCTGACCTAATTTTTCAAAGCCTTCGTCTTCCACATAAACTACAGGACAGATTCCGGAAATACCAAATACGGTTTTCAGATTATCTACGGTTTCATCAAAATCAAACTCACTGACTGCATCTACATAAATTCGCCCTTGGGTTTTACGTACTTTAAACTCACCCTCACATCTTTTCAGAGCATACTTAATCTGCTGAACCAATGCGTCCTCAAATAAATATCTGTTTTTTCCTTTTACACCGATTTCGGCGTATTTTATCAAAAATGCTGTAAACATATTTCCTCCTAATGTCTTGTGTACTTTCGAAGCATGGGAATTATATCATATAAGACTTTTAATGTATAGTCGATTTCTTCTTTCGTAGTAAAAATAGAAAAACTGAACCTAATGGTAGAATCCAGCATATCCTTTTCCACTCCAATGGCTTTTAAGGTTGCCGATGGTGCCGGTTTATGGGAAGAACAGGCACTTCCTGCAGAAACATAAATTCCTCTGTCCTCTAATGCATGAAGCATCACTTCACTTCGGATACCTCTGATGGAGGCACTAACAATATGAGGGGCACTGTCATACCCGGTATAACCATTGATTTTCACCTCCGGAATCTGCAATAAGCCATTTACAAAATACTCCTTCAAAGAATATAATCTTTCAACATCCTTATCCAGATATCTGTAAACCTCTTCCACCGCCTTTGCAATTCCTGCGATTCCCGGTACATTATCGGTTCCGGAACGCATTCCTTTCTGCTGTCCTCCGCCGTAAGAAATAGGATTGATTTTTATTTTCTCATTAATATAAAGAAAACCAATTCCCTTTGGTCCATGAATCTTATGTCCACTGACAGACATCATGTCAATTCCCATTTTTTTCGGCAAAATTCTAAATTTACCATATCCCTGTACTGCATCTACATGAAATGCAATATTTGGATTAAAGCGCTTGATGATATTTCCTGCTTCTGCAATTGGCTGCAAGGAACCGATTTCATTATTGGTATGCATAATAGACACCAGTATGGTATCCGGTGTTAATGCCTGTTCCAAATCTTCCAAACGGATTCGTCCCGCCTTATCTACGGTCAGATAAGTCACCCGAAAGCCCTGACTCTCCAAATATTCCATGGTTCTAAGCACTGCAGGATGCTCTATACAGGTAGTAATAATATGATTTCCTGCTCTGTGATTTGCCATGGCTGTTCCAATAATTGCTAAATTATCTGATTCCGTTCCTCCTGAGGTAAAGTAAATTTCTTTTTCATTTACCTTCAAATTTTTTGCAATCACAGTTTTTGCCAGTTTTACATAATTTTCCGCCTGGACACCTTTCATATGCATACTGGAAGGATTGCCATAATCTTCACACATTACTTTTGTTACTATATTTGCCACACTATCAAAGCATTTGGTAGTGGCTGAATTATCCAGATACGCTTCTGTCACGCTACTCACTCCTTAAACCTTATTGTTTATTCTATGCCCATACCTTCCAATTGGTACATAATCCAGGATAATACCGTAAAGCCTGCGGTTTCTGTTCTAAGGATTCGTTTTCCCAAAGTAATGGGTTCTATTCTATTTTCCAAGGCAATCTGAATTTCGCTTTCTTCAAACCCGCCCTCCGGTCCGATAAAAATTGCCACATCCTCTCCCGGTTTCAAATTACTGATTAATTCTCTGGTTTTTTCCATTCCTTCTGCTAATTCATAAGGAATCAATTTCACCGGCATATCTTTGGCATAATTTACAGCTTCTTTAAAACTCATGACTGCGTGAATTTGCGGTACTATCCGCCGTTTGCTTTGTTTGGCAGCTGCTTCACTAATGGTCTGCCAACGGGCGATTTTAGATTTTGCTTTTTTTTCATCTAATTTTACCACCGCACGCTTGGTAGATACGGGAATAATCTCATAAACTCCCAGTTCCACCGCTTTCTGCACAATCAATTCCATTTTATCTGCCTTAGGCAAGCCTTGAAACAGGTAAATTTTAGAAGAAAGCTCCACACCATCCTCTTTCACAAAGCGAAGGCTGCATACAATTTCATCTTCTCCCAATGTTTCAATCCCACAGCGGTATTCTTTTCCGTCTTCTCCGTTGCTAACCGCAATTTCTTCTCCCGGTTGCATTCTGAGTACGTTTTTAATATGATTCACATCATTTCCGGTAATTACCACTCTCGTCCCTTGAATTTGGGATGGTTCTACAAAAAACTGATACATGTTTCTTTTCCTTAATTCTTTCTGGCTGTTACACTTACCCATTCACCCTGGTAAGTTACTTCCAAAACTTCCAAACCTGCTGCCTTCACTGCTTCTACCACAGTTTCTTCTTTATCATCAATGATACCGGAGGTAATATAGATACCGCCTTTTTTCATTTGATTTACGATAACAGGAGTTAAAGGCACTAAAACGTCTGCCAAAATATTTGCTACAACAATATCATAGCATTCATATCCTACTTTATCCTGTACTTCTTTTTCTGTGATGATATTACCGATCATCATAGTAAATTTCTCAGGATCGATTCCGTTTACCTCTGAATTTTCTCTTACAGCTTCCACAGCACATGGGTCAAGATCTGTACCCACTGCACTTTTTGCTCCAAACATCAAAGAAAGAATAGCTAAAATTCCGCTTCCTGTTCCTACATCCAACAGCACGGTTTCCGGCGTAATAAATTTGCGAAGCTGACGGATACAAAGCTGGGTTGTTTCATGCATACCGGTTCCAAAAGCTGTACCCGGGTCAATATGAAGAATCATTTTATCCTTATCTTCCTCTTTGATTTCTTCCCAAGAAGGAACTACTAAAATATCATCAATATAGAACTGGTGGAAAAACTGCTTCCAGTTATTAATCCAATCCAAGTCTTCGGTTTCGGAAATAGTAATGGTTCCTTCCCCGATATCCATAAACATTTTCAAATCTTCCAGTTCCTGTTTTACCTGCTCTACCAATTCATCAATATTTACATCAGAGTCCTGCTCTACAAAGAAACTAAGATAAGCAATTCCGTCATCACTTTCTGTCTGTGGCATAATATCTACAAACATCTGCTCTTTTTCCAATGGTGTTAAAGGAATCTTATCTTCAATCTGAGCTCCTTCCAAACCGATATCATATAAAGTTGAGATAATAATATCTTCTGCATCTGTAATTGTTTTTATCTGAATTCTTGTCCACTTCATAGGTGTTATCCTCCATTTTTATTTGTTTTTATACTTTAATTTTCTTTATTGTCTGTTTCCATAGTCCTTTTTATCATAACATGAGAATAACGAAAAAAAAAGAAGAAGTAAAAAATTCCATTCATTCCTTTGCTGTATATTTAGGATAAATGTCATATATTCTTCAATCCATACATAGCCTATACAAAAACATAAGTATCTTAATTATATATGAAAAAAATATTCCATTATCTTTCCATCCTTAGTTCACAGAAAAAAGCTCCCATTACACACAATAAGTTTCGTTACTTCCTATACTTCTCGTACTTCGCCTGTCTTTGTTTATGTACAGGTTTGCTTGTTGCGAAAATCCTTCTACCTATTTTACAAAATAAAATTTCAGTTCAAAGTAATTCTTATCGCTTATCTTCATCTCCTACTATTATTATTGATCCCGGTCACGGCGGCAAAGATCCCGGGAAAGTAGGTATCAAAGGAACCTTGGAAAAAGATATCAATTTAAAAATCGCTTTATTTTTAAAAGAAATACTGGAAAACCAAGATATTAATGTGATTATGACAAGAGATAAAGATATGGATTTATCAACAACTTCCACTAACCGGAAAATATCCGATATGAAAGAACGAATTGCCTTAATTCAAGAAAGTAATGCCGTTTTGATTATCAGCATTCATCAAAACAGCTATACCTCCCCCGAAATATACGGAGCCCAATGCTTTTATCGTTCCAATTCCACAGAAGGAGAACAACTTGCCTCTATAGTCCAAAACCAAATCATTACCTCTACAAACCAGACAAAAATCCGCAATATAAAGAACAATGACGATTACTACTTACTAAAACACTCCCCACTTCCCACCGTCATCGTAGAATGTGGCTTTCTCTCCAATCCTGAAGAAGAAAAACTCCTACTTACCGATGAATATCAACGGAAAATGGCTTGGGCAATCCATCTGGGAATCTTGCAATACTTAAACAGGGCTACCCCTGACTAGGGTAGCCCTGCTCATTTTAGGAATTCAAATACGCCGCAATTTTGTCCCAAATATCCGGTGTTTCATAACCCAGCTTCCAGGCTGCCACACCGCCAATATTATACTTTCTCATTACCGCCAGCTTAGTTTCAATGGAATCCTTATCTTCCATCCAAATTTGATATAGGATATTTCCTCTTTGGATTTCACCATAATTCTGTCCTGCCGCATCAATCCATCTCATTTCCAGTCCATTTCTGGAAATAAAGCTTTGTGCTGTTCCCATATCCAGAGCTTCACTGGTCACTTTATCACCATTGGTTTTCCAAACTCTGGTATAAAACGGTACTGCATTAATTATCTTATTTGCCGGTACTGCTTCCAGAGTCTGAACAATACCGTCTTCTACGAAACCAATAGAAGCTACGGAACCGGCAACGCCGCCACCGCCCCAATGTTCATCATATCCCATGATAATTACATAATCAGCTACAATTCCCTGTTCTTTGCGATTATAATGGGCTGTAGATTCTCTTGGTACATAATTATCTACAGAAAGAACAATGCCTTCTTTTCTACATTCAATCGATAGTTCCCTGATAAACTGCACATAATGTTCTCCGGCATCGAAACTGACATCTTCAAAATCCAAATTAATTCCATCAATACCATATTTTAATACTTCATTCATTAAATTACGCACCAAATTGGTTCTGGAAGTAGTTTTGGACAGGGTTTCATAAGTACTGACATTCTTATCAAAGTTATCAATTAATGCCCATACTTCCAACCCCATATTGTGAGCTTGATTTACATAATTCTGTGTAGCTATGCTACGGATATCCCCATCGGTACTTTTTAAGGAAAACCAGGTAGGAGAAATTACATTCAACCCACTGTTTGCCATAACCACACTTCCAAGAGTATCATTAGCTGCCACACCCATCACCTGATGCCAACCTAAATTAATTTTATAGTCTCTGGTAAGAGAGGTATATTCCGGCTCTATATAATTGGGCTCTACATCCGGAATCAATACTTCCTCATCTTTCAACATCTTACTTGGCACATAACCAATGAAAGCATCGGAAGTTTTCACTTTTACCCAATTTTCCATCTTTTCAAGAACAGTTACCTTTTCTCCTTTTTCAACCTCTCTTAAAATATCACTTTTTACGCCCCCACGATAACGGATTTGGGTATCTTTTTTTACCGTAGCTACGGTAGTTTCATCCCACACCGTTGTAAGCTGCATTCGATTAGGTTCTAAAAACAATTCATAAGAAAAATTTGTGTATTTCCTTACGTAATCCAAGGCAACATACAAGGTTTCATTTTCATAAAAGGAAGTAATATAACCGGCATTATTCGCTTCCTCCCCAACGGTATATACTTCACTGCCGATTTCTGTTCTGATAATTTCCGTAGGTGTAGTATACAGAAGAAGATTTTCCACTGCATCATGATAAAAACGGGCGTTCAACAACTCCTGTACTGAATCAAAATCCAAATAAACTATCCCTTGGGACAGCTTTCCCTTGATTTCTATATGTTCATTCTGAAGCACAATCGCCACTTCATCATTATTTACTATGTTGTAATATTCCTTCAGATCCATTTTCTCGTCGGAATAAGAGTATTTTTTTAAAACCACGCTTCCCAGCGTTACTGCACTAATCACTATAATTAGGGCAATCGCTACTAACACGGGGATTAGTGCTGTTCTTTTCTTATTTTTTTTCTTTGCCATGACACACCCTCCATCCAAACACTCTCTATTTCATATAAAGATGTATTCTTGTGTTATGATTTTATTGCCCTTAATTATAGCAAACTATTTATTTTCCGTCATTACCATTTTCGACAAAAAGTGATTCCTTTTTCAGGAAACATCAGGCATGGGGAATTCCTTTTTCTTTTTTTAATAGGAGGTCACTTATCTAACCTCGGTTCTTTTTGCCGTCGCCAAACCACATTTCCTTCAGTTTACCGTTTTCATCCTTTACAATAAATTCCAAATGATTATAGGACATATCTTCACGTACCGTATAAAAATTCACAATATCAGCCGGAGATGCCAACTGCTCTTTTTTATACAATAACACGCCCTCCCGGGAAGCTTTTTCCAAGCTTTTTAAAAATTCGTCATTGTGATTATTCATTTTATAACCTCTCTTTTATCTGAAAGCATTAAATCAAGATAACTGCACTGTGATATATTAATTTGATATAACATTTCAGTTTCTTTTATCGTGTAAAAAATAAGTTTTTGTCCATACTAAATTCAGCAGACTAAATAGGGAATGGGAAAATAAAAGATGCACCAAACATGTACCTAAATAAATTATTGTGAATTAATAGTTTTGAATTGTGCTAATATTAGCTAAGGATTTTTGATTTCGACAGATATTTCTATCTGCAAGACTTTACATGACCCCGTGCTGTACACTTTGAAAATCATGTTAAGATGGTTGTATCAAACAACCTAAATTTGATTTAGATATTGTTTTTAAGAAAATATGATGTAATTCCGGCCTCCTCCCTGTACAGATTGTCCGGTACATCTTGTAACGTATTATACTCGTCCTTATACGAAATAGCAATCAATTTCTAATTTTTTTATTAATTTTGACAAATCTCGTCATGGGAAACTTGACTTCCCCCACTAAGATGTATACAATTTACCGTAACAGTTCTCTCTATTAGCTTTTCGTTTGAACTGTTACCATTCCACGAGTCTTATCGTATATTAATATATAACCTAAAAAACAAGAAAATCTAGGAAAGGATCCTGGTGACTGATATGAAAATAGAAAAAGTAAATGATCATCAAATACGTTGTACCCTGACCAAAGCCGACCTGGCAGACCGTCAGTTAAAATTAAGTGAACTTGCCTACGGAACCGAAAAAGCCAAAGACTTATTCCGCGACATGATGCAACAGGCTAATTTGAAATTTGGTTTTGAAGCAGAAGATATTCCTCTCATGATTGAAGCCATTCCTTTAAGTGGTGACTGCATCGTACTTATTATTACAAAAGTAGAGGATCCGGAAGAACTGGATACCCGTTTTTCCAAATTTGCGCCTTCTTTACAAGATTTGGACGATGCTTTGGAAGACACACTTTCTGATTTGCCGGAAAGCGCAGATGAGATTTTGGATTTATTTAAAAAAGTACAAAACAGCCATTTAGCAAAACATTTAGAGGCTCTGGATTCCACCCCGGAAGACCTTCCAAAGGAAATTACTTCTGCCCCTGAAAAGAATGCTGCGGAAGAAGCTCCTTCCGGCATCACTAAAATGGTGTCTTTTTCTCAGTTAGATACTCTGTCTTCCCTGGCAGTTATGTTAAATTCTTTTTATACCGGTGAGAATTCCTTATATAAGGTTCCTCAAACCAATACCTACTATCTGGTAATTTCCCAGGCAGAGCATACTCCGGAAGATTTTAACCGTCTCTGTAATATTTTATCAGAGCACGGACAAATGGAACGATATTCCAAAGCCAGAGAAGCCTATATGCAGGAACATTTTAAAACCATAATCAAAGACAATGCTATTTACGCCCTCTCTGTTATGGAAACAGAAGCTAAATCCAATTAAAAAAGAAAAAAGCTGTGATAACCCTTTTCAAAGTTATCACAGCTTTTTTAGTCATTATTTTGTATTATGGAACAATCTATAAAGCTTCAATTTTGCTCATTAAATCTTCCACGTTCATTCCATGAACCATTGCTGCTTCTTCTAAGCTTTCTCCCTGTGCGGAAGGACATCCCAAACAATGCATTCCTGCCTCCATAAGAATTGGTGCTACTGCAGGATTTGTTCTTAAAATTTCACCAATAGTCATATCCTTGGTTATTGCTGCCATCTGTATTTCCTCCTTACTATTTCAATGCCCCAAGTATAATATATTTTTTATTTATTGTACAGTTCAAAAATTTATTATCATCTTTAAGTTTGCCCGCTTAAAATTCTGACAAACGCCGTAATTCCCTTATTTGTATAGAAAAAAGTACACATCGTTACTTGACGTTAAGAATCTCGTAAACTATAATTATTTCATAAGATTATTATAGTTTTTACACTATTAAAATCAATATTTTACAATTTATAGGAGGCATTTCAAAATGAGACCAGAATGGACAGATTTTGTAGGCGGCAAATGGGAAAATGAAATCAACGTTAGAGATTTCATCCAGAAAAACTATACTCCATATGATGGAGATGAGTCTTTCTTAGCAGGTCCTACACAGAACACAACAGATTTATGGGCACAGGTATTAGACTTATCTAAAAAAGAAAGAGAAGCAGGCGGAGTTCTTGATATGGATACAAAAGTTGTTTCCACTATCGTTTCTCACGGACCTGGATACCTTGACAAATCCAAAGAAACTATCGTTGGTTTCCAGACAGACAAACCTTTCAAACGTTCTATGCAGCCATACGGCGGTATCAGAATGGCCGAAAAAGCTTGTGCTGATAACGGATATACAGTAGATCCTGAAATCAGTGAATTCTTCTCTACACATAGAAAAACTCACAATGCAGGATGTTTCGATGCTTACACACCTGATATGAGAGCATGTCGTTCCTCTCACATCATCACAGGTCTTCCGGATGCTTACGGACGTGGACGTATCATCGGTGACTACAGACGTATCGCTTTATACGGTATCGACAGATTAATCGAAGACAAATTAGAACAGAAAGAATCTACAGGACGCGTTATGACTGATGACGTTATCCGTCTTCGTGAAGAAATCTCTGAACAGATCGTAGCTTTAAAACAGATGAAACAGATGGCAGCTTCTTATGGTTGCGATATTTCTAACCCTGCTACAAACGTACAGGAAGCTATTCAGGCTACTTACTTCGGATACTTATCTGCAGTTAAAGAACAGAATGGTGCTGCTATGTCCCTTGGACGTACTTCTACATTCCTTGATTGCTTCGCTCAGAGAGACCTTAAGAATGGTACATTTACTGAAGAACAGATTCAGGAATTCGTTGACCATTTCGTAATGAAATTAAGATTAATCAAATTTGCTCGTACACCTGAATACAACAACTTATTCGCTGGTGACCCTGTATGGGTAACAGAATCTCTTGCAGGTGTTGGTGTTGACGGACGTCACATGGTAACAAAAATGACATTCCGTTACTTAAATACATTATCTAACTTAGGTGCTTCTCCAGAACCTAACTTAACAGTTCTCTGGTCTACAAGATTACCGGAAAACTTCAAAAAATACTGCGCTAAGATGTCTATCCTTACATCTTCTATCCAGTACGAAAACGACGACTTAATGAGAGTAACTCATGCAGACGATTATGCAATCGCTTGTTGTGTATCTTCCATGGTAGTTGGTAAACAGATGCAGTTCTTCGGAGCACGTGCTAACTTAGCTAAATGTTTACTTTACGCTATGAACGGTGGTATCGACGAAGTTACTAAGAAACAGGTTGGTCCAAGATACCGTAAAGTTGAAGGCGATGTATTAGACTTTGATGATGTAATGCAGAAATACACAGACATGATGGAATGGTTAGCAGAAGTTTATGTAAACACATTAAACGTTATCCACTACATGCATGATAAATACTGCTATGAAAGAGCTCAGATGGCTTTACATGACAGAGACGTATTCCGTTACTTCGCTACAGGTGTAGCTGGTCTTTCTGTAGTAGCTGACTCTTTATCTGCTATTAAATATGCTACAGTTAAACCAATCAGAGACGAAGACGGACTTATCGTTGACTTCGAAACAACAGGTGAATTCCCTAAATACGGTAATGATGATGACCGTGTAGACGATCTCGCGCGTGACCTCGTTAAGAGATTCATGACAATGATCAGAAGACATCATACTTACAGAGATGGTTTCCCAACAACATCTATCTTAACTATTACTTCTAACGTTACTTATGGTAAAGCTACAGGTAATACACCGGATGGACGTAGAAAAGGACAGCCATTCGCTCCAGGTGCTAACCCAATGCACGGACGCGATACTCATGGTGCAGTAGCTTCCTTATCTTCTGTATCTAAATTACCATTCAACCATGCACAGGACGGTATTTCTAATACATTTACTATCATTCCTGGTGCTCTTGGTAAAGAAGATCAGGTATTTGCAGGCGATATCGAAATCGATTTAAACAAATAATATAATGATAACAGGGTCAAAGGTCGAAAATCACATTGTGCTTGCACATGAGTGATTTGAAGACTTTATGACCCGCACAATATGAGGATAAAAGCGGGGCTTATGCACCGCGATATCCGAATGTTGTGTAGGATTGTGAAAGTGCAAAGCAGGTCACAATCCGTCATCATTTATAATCAATAAAAAAGGACGATGTATATGGACCAGAATAAAATGATTGAAGACCTTGTTGCAATGCTGGATGCCGGCATGAGCAAAGGGGTTGGACATATTAACGCAGATGTCAGAGACGATATCGAAGGTACAAAAGAAGTTCAGACTATGGGATGTTCTGATTGTTCCAGAACTCCATTGGCTTGCAGCGTTCCTACCCTGCATCAGGGTTTAGATGACTATAGTAAACAATAATAGAGGAGGAAATTACAATGTCAGCAAACGCAGCTCAGATCGACAACTTAGTTGCTTTATTAGATGGATATGCAACAAAAGGTGGTCATCATCTTAACGTAAACGTATTAAACAGAGAAACTTTACTTGATGCTCAGCAGCATCCTGAAAACTATCCACAGTTAACAATCCGTGTATCCGGATACGCTGTTAACTTCATTAAATTAACACCAGAACAGCAGAATGACGTTATCTCTCGTACATTCCACAATGCAGTTTAATATAAACTAATTTAATGAATATAATATAAGTACCGGCTCAAACGAGCCGGTATTTTTTTAAAAAGGAGATATTATGAAAGGTAGAATTCACTCTTTAGAAAGTTTCGGCACCGTAGATGGTCCCGGTACCCGTTATGTAATCTTTGTTCAAGGATGTCCTATGCGTTGTGCATACTGCCACAATCCGGATACTTGGGAAATGAATGCAGGCGAACTTATGGAGCCTTCTTATCTTATCGAACAGTATAAACGTAATGAAGCATTTTACAAAAACGGCGGTATCACTGTGACCGGCGGAGAACCTTTAATGCAGGTAGATTTCCTGATTGATCTATTTACCTTAGCAAAACAGGAAAACATTCACACCTGTATTGATACTTCCGGAATCGCATTTAATCCAAACAACGAAGAATGGATTAAAAAATTAGACCATTTAATGACATTAACAGACCTTGTTATGTTGGACATCAAACACATTGATCCGGAAAAACACATAGAATTAACCGCTCAACCTAACACAAATATTTTAAAGTTTGCGGAATATTTAAACCAAAAACAGGTTCCTATGTGGATTCGCCACGTTGTGGTTCCCGGAATTACAGATGATCCTGTATATCTTGAAAAATTAGGTTATTTCATTGGTGCTTTCACAAATTTAAAAGCCTTGGATATCCTTCCGTATCATGATATGGGTACCGTAAAATATGAAAAATTAGGAATGGATTACAAACTAAAAGATGTAAAACCTATGGAAAAATCCAGAGTTCCCGAATTAAAGAAGGAAGTTCTTAACGGAATCAAAAAACGTCGTGCTGAACTCGGCATGTAGAATCAAATAGACATTTTGCTTCCTACTTTGATCCGGCCCCAAAAGAATTTTCATTTTTCTATTGTACAAAGTCCAAAATTGTATTAAACTGTAGAAGAAATAGGAATGACTATAAAAGGAGGATTTTAACTATGGCATTTGTAATTAGTGATTCTTGCGTAATGTGTGGTGCTTGCGAATCTCAGTGTCCAGTAGGCGCTATCAAAGCTGGTGATGGTAAATACGAAATCGATGCAGATGCATGCATCAGCTGTGGTTCTTGCGCAGGTGGTTGCCCTGTAGGTGCTATCTCCGAAGAATAATCCAAAAGAAACAAAAGCATTCAAAATATTGAATGCTTTTTTCTTTTCCCTTCTTCCTGCTTTAGACGTATATTTTTATCTACGTTTTTAAAATGCTTTTCCATACTTTCTTCCATTTTCTCCCAGCGCTTTGCATCGGCTTCTTCCATTTTCTCCCAACGCTTTAATTCCCTTTTTTCATATTCCTTCAATTCTTCTGTTAATTGTAGATTATATTCTTTAATAGTATCTTTAATCGATTGTTTTACTAATGCCTTAATAAGTATTTGAATCTTATTTACCTTTTCTTCCAATTCCAAATCTTTTGTATCTCCTGTTTTTCCATCCTTAATCCTTTCTATTGAGATTGATTTATCTGCCTGTAAGGGAATTACTACTCCTTTTTGATTATCAATTACCATAAAGCGTTCCTGTTCCATTTTCTACTCCTTTCATATAAATACAAAGAAAGAGAACTACCCTATAAGATAATTCTCTTTCGTATTTTCCTTATATTCAATTTAATAATCCTGACTGTTTCTGTCATGCTCTTTATTAGCAAATTTGGTGTATTCCGGTAACCAAACAAGTTCTACTGTACCGATAGGACCATTTCTCTGTTTACCAATGATAATCTCCGAAATTCCTTTTTTCTCTGAATCCTTATTATAGTAATCATCTCGATAAATAAACATAATTACGTCAGCATCCTGCTCGATAGCTCCGGATTCTCGAAGGTCCGACATCATAGGACGTTTATCCGGTCTTTGCTCTACCGCTCGGCTAAGCTGTGACAAAGCTAATACCGGCACATTTAGCTCTCTTGCCAAAGATTTTAACGAACGTGAAATTTCTGAAATTTCCTGCTGTCTGGATTCACTTCTTCCGCTACCCGACATCAACTGCAAATAGTCAATAATAATCATTCTTAAATTATGTTCCAGTTTAAACTTACGACATTTACTTCTAAGTTCCGAAATACTGATTCCGGCAGTATCATCAATAATAAGATTTGATTTACCGATGACTCCGGCACTTTCTATCAGCTTTTCCCATTCCATATCACTTAAAGTACCATTTCGCAGATTCTGTGCATCTACATTGGATTCCAAAGAAAACATACGGTTAACCAACTGTTCCTTGGACATTTCCAGACTGAATATAGCTACTGTTTCATTTAAACGAAAGGCTACATGCTGAGCAATATTCAAAACAAAAGCTGTTTTTCCCATAGAAGGTCTGGCTGCAATCAAAACCAAATCCGCCGGCTGCATCCCTGACGTTTTAAAGTCTAAATCATAAAATCCGGTTGCCACACCGGTTACTCTTCCTGTACTTTTGGATGCTGCTTCAATTTTTTTCAAAGCATTCATTACCACCTGTCGGATAGGAACAAATTCTCCTGAATTTCTTTTCTGCACCAAATCAAAAATTCGCTTTTCTGCATCCTCCAGAATAAATTCCATACTTTCTTTTCCACTGTAACAAAGATTTTCTATTTCTTCATTCAAGCGGATCATTTTTCTCAAAATGGATTTTTCCGCAACAATATTAGCGTAATGTCTTATGTTTGCAGAGGTAGGAACTGCAGTAATAATGTCTCGGACAAATTCCAAACTACTAACCTCAGCAGGTACATCTTTTTCTTTTAATTTATCTTGTAATGTGACTAAATCTACGGGCTTTCCACCTTCGTGAAGTTCTACCATAGTTTCAAATACAACACCATACTGTTTATTATAAAAATCCTCACCCGTGATTACCTCAGAAGCAACTACAATTGCTTCTCTGTCAATCATCATAGAACCAATAACAGACTGTTCTGCCTCTATACTGTGAGGTAACACTCTTTTAATGATAGCTTCTTCTAATGCTGCCATTTCTTTTCCCTTTCAGAATCCGCTATTTCATTTCCTGTACTTTAACGGTTAATACCCCTGTTACCTTTGGATGAAGTTTAATATTTACTTTGTATACACCAAAATTCTTAATCGCTTCATCTAACTGGATTTTCTTTTTATCAATTACTACTCCACACTGGTCTTTAAAAGCTGCTGCAATTTCTTTGGTAGATACAGAACCAAAAGCCCGTCCGCCTTCTCCCGCTTTCATTTTCACAACCACTTCTTTGGTCTCCAAATCTTTTGCAAGATTCTGTGCAGCTTCTAAAATCTCCTGAGCCACTTTTGCTTCGTTAGATTTCTGCAATTTTAAGTCATTCATATTTTTAGCATTGGCTTCTACACCAATTTTTTTAGGCAAAATATAGTTTCTTGCGTATCCATCATTAGCTTCAATAATTTCACCTTTTTTTCCTAAACTTTTTACATCCTGTAATAAAATAATTTTCATTTATAATTCTCCTTCTTCTAACATTTCATCCAGACATCTTTTAATTTTATCGATACCCTCTGAAACAGTAATTCCTTCAAATTGGCACCCTGCAATAGTCATATGACCACCACCGCCTAAACGCTCTGTAATTACCTGTACGTTTACTTCATCAATGGAACGGGCAGATACATAAATTCTTCCCTGATATTCTGTCAGCACAAAACTTGCCTTAATTCCTTTAATATTCAGAAGCTCATTAGCAGCCTGCGCTCCTACAATAGTAGGACTTTCCAAATCATCACTCTTACATACGGAAATAGCGTAATCGTTTTTATAAATTTCAGCCCGGCTGACCGCGTCTGCTTTTGTTCTATATTCCACTGCATCATCTCTAAACATTTTTCTTACACGGGTTACATCCGCACCACATCGACGTAAGAATGCGGCTGCTTCAAACGTTCTTACACCGGTTTTACTCATAAAGTTATTTGTATCAATCATAATACCGGAATACATACAATCTGCTTCATCAGAACGTACTTTAACACCATCATTGATATACTGTAAAATCTCAGATACCATTTCACAGGTGGATGAAGCATAGGCTTCCACGTAAGATAATGTGGCATTCTCAATGGTTTCCGTTCCCTGTCTGTGATGGTCTAATACTACAATAGATTTACACATTTTCAATAAATCAGGGCATTCTGTCATGCTGGGTTTATTTACATCCACCACTACAAGCACCGCGTTATTGGTTGGTAATTCCAACGCCTGTGTACTGTTTACTATCATATCCGGTTCATAATCTTCATTATCAACGAACAAATCCACCAATGGTTTCACCGATGTAGTTACCTGATTCAATACAATGTGAGCTTTTCTGTCTAAACTCCTGGCAATTCGATAAAGTCCTACTGCAGCACCAAAACTATCTACATCCGCCAAGCGATGGCCCATAATGATTACGGAGTCTTTTGCCGAGATAATTTCCCGTAAAGCATGAGCTTTTACTCTTGCTTTTACACGGGTGCTCTTTTCTACCTGCTGACTCTTACCACCATAATAAGAAATTCTGTCCGGCGTTTTTACAACCGCCTGATCGCCGCCTCGACCTAATGCCAGGTCCACAGAGGTTCTTGCAAATTCATAATTTTGAGAGTACGTAAGTCCTCCCAAACCAATACCAATACTAACAGTAACTGCCATTTCATTACCGATGTTTACTGTTTTTACATCCTCCAGTAATTCAAAGCGAGTATTTTGAAGCTGTGTTACCGCCTGTTTTCTTAAAATAACCAGGAATTTGTCCTTTTCCAATTTCTTACAAATCCCATCTACAGCTGCAATATATTTATTTACCTTTCGGTCAATTAAAGCTATTAAAAGAGAGCGTCTTACTTCTTCAATACTTTCCAGCGCTTCTTCATAGTTATCCAAATAAATCATTCCTACTGCCAAGGATTGGTTATCATTTTCCTGTAAGGCAATACGGAGCGCTGTTTCATCAAATAAATAAAAAGCAATCAAATAACCATCATAGCCTTCCGGACTGATGATGTCACTGTTCTCTGCCATTTCCTTTAAGGAAATCTTCTTAATCTTTGCAGTATACTCGCCGGAATCTAAAGAAATAGCGACAGTGGCTTCCTCTTCTTCTGCCAACAGCTTATGCACATTTATATCCGGAAAAAATGCAGAAATAGGTTTCGAATAACTTTTCTCCCCATGTATGGTTTGATCAAACATTCTGTTGGTCCAAATAATTTTACCACTATCATCCAGCAAAGCATAGGGAAGCTCCAATTCCTTAAGAAGCTGCCTTTGGATCTGCCCATATTCCGTAGCAAAACTCACCAATTCATTCAACACTACCGATTTATTTCGTAGAAACAGATACATGGTAATGGCAAAATATATCAAAACAAAGCACGATAAAACAAGCCCGGCACGATAGTCCAACAAATAAATGCCAAGATTCAACATTGCCAACAATATTCCTAAATATACGGAAATATGAAGGTAGGTTCTTAAAGCACCCTTTATTCTGATTTTTGTTTTATTTTTACTTCTCATAATCTTTCTCCATTCGTCCTTGTGCAGCACGAAACATTTGTAACTCTAAGGTTTTTCCATTTATGAATAATCTAAATTATTATATCACGAAAAAAAAGACT
Source organism: Lachnospiraceae bacterium (assembly GCA_017555455.1). Lineage (GTDB taxonomy): Bacteria > Bacillota > Clostridia > Lachnospirales > Lachnospiraceae > SFDP01. The sequence continues at coordinate 7,125 of JAFZGJ010000016.1, read as the reverse complement.
AAGCAATCTTCTTTCCTTTACGGTAAACTACAAATACTTGCACAAATCTACTTTCTTGTGTACACTAAAATCAGATTAAGGAGGAAATTATGGACGCTATATTTTTAGATATCGACGGAACCCTTTGGGATTCCACATATACAGTTGCTGAAGCATGGAATGAAGTATTGGAAAAGAAACCGGAAATCAATCTGGTAATTACATCTGATCTTTTAAAAACATTATTCGGAAGACCTCTTCCTGAAATTGCCTCTGTTATTTTCGCAGATTACGACAAAGAAACTCAAATTAAATTGATTGATGAATGTTGCGAAAAGGAACATGAATTTTTGGATGCCAAACCGGGAATTATTTTTGAAGGTGTGGTAGAAACCATTCGGGAACTAGCAAAAAAATATCCTGTTTGCATCGTTAGTAACTGCGAAGCCGGCTATATTGAATTGGTAACGGATAAACTTGGCATTAAAGACTGCATCACTGACTTCGAATGCCCCGGCTATTCCGGTCTTGCCAAAGGTGATAACATCAAATTGGTTATGGACCGTAATAATTATAAAGACATCGTTTATGTAGGTGATACCCAAGGTGATTTTGAAGCTACCAGAAAAGCGGGTGTTCCTTTTGTATTCTGTAAGTACGGTTTCGGAAAACCGGAAGGATATGAATATTCTGTGGAAAAGTTTTCAGAATTATTAAATCTATTTTAAATTATAAAATGAAGCCGGTATTTTACACCGGCTTCATTTTTCATGCTGAAACGCTAATCTTGGTTCCCCATTTTCCAAAAGAATAATCCCACAATATTGAAAGTCTAATTTCTTCAATAAGCTCTGCATAACCACATTATCTTCATGGGTATCAATGCATAGATTTCCACACTGGTTAATTGCCCATTTAAGACAATATTCTCCGGCTCCTTTTACGGTTCCCGCCGAAGCAATACGATGCACCACGCCATAGGGTTTGCTATTTAACCATTTTCCCTCGTATATAATCTTATAGGTAGGGTCTTCTTCTATAGCAAAATAGAATACTGCCACTATCTCTGATTTTTCAACGCATACATAACATTTTTCCACTTCAATATCATGTTCTATCCATTCCCGATAGGGTTTACTGTCACCCCATTGTTTTGGGTTTCCGGTCTGTGCCATAAAGCTTCTTGCACGTTCGTATATTTTCATAATAGAATCTAAATCTTCTATTTTTGCTTTTCTGATATCTAACACGTTATTTTCCTCACAAAAAAGCCTTTAAACACTAAACAGCATTTAAAGGCTTCATCTACATTAAATTAATCCTGTACGTATGGCATAAGCCTTTTTATATTATATTATCAATACTTTGCGATACTTCATTTATAGAATACACCATTTTTACACCACACCCAAAAACGAAATTTTCTTTAAATTATCATAATCTATATCGGGTTCATTGTGGTCATAATAAGCGGTCATTTCTTCTCTACTATGTCCTACATATGGTTTTATAATTTCATATGGTACACCCTTCTTTTTACAGTTTGTAATAAATGTATGTCTAAAACAATGTGGTGAAAATCCTTTTAATTCTCTAGGTTCACGACCTTCAAATTTAGCAAGTTCTTCTTCCTGCAGATTGACTTTCAAAACAACTTTCTTAATCGTTCTGTTAACATCTCCATACCTTACCGGCGCTCCATATTGTGAAGTAAATACCATATCCTCAAAAGGTGCTTCTTGTTTCCATGTCGATGCATATAACATCTTATTTCTAAGTTGCTTTGTTCGTACTCTTTTGAGTATTTTTTCTGTCTCTGGCAACAACGGAATTATTCTATCACTCGTTTCTGTCTTTGGTGTTGTAAAAAAGAAGTGACATTGCTCTTCCTCGTTTACCTTAGAATAATGTAAAGTTCTTTGGATATGAACTGTTTTATTATCAAAATCAATATCACTCCATTTAAGACCTAATACTTCACCAATTCTTGCTCCCATAGACAAATTAACACAGAATATATCGTAGTGATAATATTCTTTCGCAACATCAAGAAACATTTCCTGTTCTTCTTCCGTAAGGAATCTTTGGTCACATTTTGTTTTTTTAGGCATCACTACCGCACCAATGGGGTTTATCAAAACATATCCATTTCCAATCGCCTTTTTAAACAGCTCATTCAATAAAGATTTGAGTAATTTTATTGTTCCATATGTATACCCTTTTGCATCCAAAGAATTGAATAAACTCTGAATATGAATCGCACGAACTTCTTGCAATCTCATACTTCCAAGCACATCTTTTTTACATGGACTATAGGTTTGTCGTATTCTATATAATGTTGTATCTTTTACTTTTCCTTCTTTATATAATTTTAAATATTCTTCAAACCATTCCGTAACTGTAATATTAACTCCTGATGCAAACAATCCATTTTCCGATTCGTATCTTTCTTTTTCTAATTTTTTACGTAAAGTTTTCAAATCTTTTCCATAAAATGTTTGTCGTTTTTTATAACGGTCTACATAACGAGCCATATATGTTCCGTCCGGTCTTTGCGATAATCCCCTTCCTAATTCTTTTCCATTTAAATCTTTTCCCATATCTTTCATCCTTTCATATAAATGAAAGAATGGAGTAAAACATAGATATAGCATATCATAGTCTTACTCCATTTTCTACCTATACACCACTAATGCTATCTAAATATTTATCCAATAATTTACGATTTGCGTATAACCTATTTCCTTTTCTGACTACATATAAGCACCTTGGATGATTCAACTCATTTCTTACAGTATTTTCCCCCCATCCTGTATATGCCATCATTTCTTCTACATTTAATAATGCCTTCTCACATAAGGATATATATTTTTCTATAACAATCGCTCCCTTCAATCAAAAGGTAATTTAATATTATCTTCTATCTGTACAAACTCATTCCGCTCCATATATTCTTTTACCGAATTATATTCCTTAATATTTCCATCTTTACCATAAGTAATCACTTTATGGATTCTTCTTAAAAATGCTTCCCATGATTCTTTATCTTCTCTCTGTAATTCGAAATACTGTCTTTCCAAATTCCAATTTGATACAATATAAATTTTATTATAACAAGCAAATTTATTCGCATAACGGCTAGGTAATTCGATAGGATATATATCACAGAACAAAAGCATTTCTTTCAGCTTTAAGGATGAACGAAATTCATCAAAACAAATTACCGGTTGGCAGTTGTAACCATCAAATGGATGCAAATAGTCTGTCACTCTATATACATTTGAATATCCATTTGTTTCAAGCACCCCTCTGGTCTTTCCTGTTCCCGTAGCTCCGCTTATATAAATCACTTCTAAATCAAGTCTAACTATTTCTCTATACTTTTCCGTTAAAATCGTTGTTCGCACTTTATCTATCTTGTCGATTTGGAGTATATAATCTTGATTTTGTGCTAGAATTTCTGCATTTGTCATATTGTCCATTACCATCTGATATAATTCAGACATATCACTTCTTTTTCCTTTGCTATCTGGAGGTTTCGTTCCGTATTCTTCAAATGTACCTTCTACTTTCTTCTCTTTTTTTATTTCATCATCTTCCCATTTTCCTGTCTTTTTCACATAATTTACATTTTCAGATACTGAACCTTTGCATTTTTCTATATGTGCTTCTGCAAAATAACGCTTAATCATACTAAAGCGAACCCTTGATGCAAATACTACAAAAACGTGAGTATGATAAATACTCCCTTGTTCATCCGCCATACATATGTACACAAGTGTTTTAAAATTATTTCTAAATACACTTACTATATGCTCATGTGTCCATCCCTTTTCTATGGGTGCATTAATCGTAAGCTGATACATAAAACTTTGAGTATCTCTAATTTTATCGCCTCCTGTTTCCTGTTCATTATGTGCAGCCTTGCGAACATCAGCAAAGCCTTATATTTACAAGTAATTTGCGTGTTTGTGCAAGGTTGGGTAATACTAAGCCAACCTTGTTGCAAAGGCTTGTGGCTTCGCCACCGCCTTTGCTCAAGTTACTATCTTGTTAATGCCTCAATGCATAAAGCTCTCATTTTTTCTTCATTCCTTATGATTGGAACTTTAATAAATTTTAATTGTGCACCTTGCCACAACATAACTCCTTCACCTGTATGAAATTCTCGATTTCCAACTTTTTCCATTAATTCTTTTGGCATGAGCATTGAGTATATACTTTCTAACATCGCTCCAACTATGATGATTACGCCAAAATTAAGCCTTGAGCCCTGTGGAAAAGCTGCAGAGTCAGGGACGTTGGCAAGCAATCACTAGCCTGCATGCCAGGGAGCGTCCGAGCATGAGAATTTCTGATACTTTCCTCATGACACTCTCTGCTTTTTTCTTATCTGTTCCCTGTAATGACAATATGTTAGCCATGTACTCATCCCATACTAATGTGACGAAGTGTCTTGATACATCTTCGCCAGATTGTCTTTTATGCATGATATTGTAAACAATATCCAAAGCCTCTAGCGTTTTATTATAAGGATAATATCGAGGACATTTTCGCAGATGTGCATAATTATCTTCCATTTTAAAATCAGCGAGGTATATTATAGAATCTTTACTATTCTCTAAAAAATTCTAGCCATGAATTGATTTACACAATAACTTTTACCACTACCACTCATTCCACAAATCAAAGTATGGGTATTATTTTTTGTTGTACTTTCAATAGTTATGGGGAGCTTCTCCCCATAACCATACCAAGCATCATAATCATATCCTACAAGAATTTTTTCAGAAAGCATCGTCATATAACATCCCCCTCTTCTTTGCTTTTCTGCCTTTTGCAGATGTTATTTTTTTCAAATATCCTATATTTTCATTTTTTCCACCATAGGTTAAATCCTCAACAAAATGAATATCAAATTTTTCACAAATATTATCTTCCTCACTTTTCCATTTTTTCATTGGAATGCTTGTGTAAAATTCTCTTACAGTTATTCCTTTCCTAGTTTTCTTTTTACATAAAATAGGCGGTTCTTTTTTGTCATCCTCGTTAATACACAATATTTTATATATCTTTGCTTCATCATTAAATGCTGTAATATATCCAATTCCTTGTATTATTCCCATGGCACAAATAATAGGTACTGTAATCAATATGCTATTCTTACCCAAATAAAATAAATTTTCAAATGTAGAAAAAACTTCTAAGTTTGAAAAAATTACATTTATGACTTTTATAAAATATCCAACTATGATAAAGAAAAATATCCAGATAATATTTATAAATGGATAATTTACCATCTGTTGAACTCCTAATATGAAACGATAATATAATTTTCTTCTATTATAACTTTCTGCATTTACTTGTTTATTATCCATATAAATCTCTCCTTTATGGGGAATGGGAAAAGTTCTACCTTTTCCCATTTTCCCGATTGTTACTACATATCTTACATATTAGTATAAGTATACTGATACAAATTCATCAATCTTTTCCGCTAATTCTAATGTACGTTCATAGAGTTTACATACCTTCATTTCTACCCTCTCTTCCAATGTAAGTTCTGAACAGGATTCGTCTTTACTATCATCAGATTCAACCACTTCCATAAAATCAAAATAATTGGGGTCATACAAAATCGGTCTGATTTCATCAGTAATAAAATCTTGCATTTTCTTATAAATCTTGTCCGGCACAACGCCTTTATATCCATTTAACATATTGAGATTTTCAACTATCAAATCCTTATTTCTAATATTTTTATACTTTACACATTCTCTAAGTAAAATATAGATTTCCAAACGTGCTACAAACTGTTTTTCATTGTATTTTTTCATTTAATTTTCCTCCATTAATTTATTGAATCCCGAGAGGGATTTTTCTCCCTCTCGTTAGCAAAGTAAAATAGTTTTTTATGCTTTAGAAACAGACTCTACTTTTCCTCGCATATTAAAGCTAAGATTTAAAGTATCATTAATTTTGCATTCTGGAATTTCAATTCCGTCTTTTACAAAAAATCTGTCACATCTTAAACCTTCCACATTTTCATCTTTATAAGCACCAAATAAGTTAGTACCTTTAACACTTCCTGTTCCACTCTGGAAATCAAGAATTTGTCTACCAATTAATCTAATCTGCATTATGTATATCTCCTTTCCAACACACCTCGATATCAGATGTATATGTATTCAGCTGATGTTATCATATTACACCACCTCTAATAGATATGTAAAATCTCGTTTTTTACTATGATTAGCTATATTTGCATCACTTTTTACTATTGACATTTGCAAAGATATAGTATATTTATATATTTATACTGCAAAGTATCGTTTGTTGTGATTTTTACAAGGAAGGATATAGCTTATGAAACAAAAAACTACCCCAGACGCAATCGGAGAAAGAATAAAAATACTTAGAGAAAAAAATCATAATACGCAAAATGATTTAGCAGAAATATTATCTTGTAAACAAAATAATATTTCTCAAATGGAAAAAGGTAAAAGCTTGACTATAGACAATCTAATTGCCATTGCTAATTACTACAATGTTTCACTTGATTACTTATGCAAAGGAGAAGGAGGATTCGATCTACTTGATACATTAAATAAATTTGTTCAATTTAAGTACGAAAGAATAAATGTACTTGATGAAGTTGATAAATCTCCTCTCCTTCCTCATATTTATATAAACCGCTATTTATACAGCTGCATGAAACAAATTTCATTAGCTACTCAAAATCTAGACATGCCAAAATCCGTAAAAGAAGATTGGATAAAGCTTGCAATTAATGAATTCAATGAAAAAAAAGACATTGATGACTATAAAGATTTTGTAACATTTATTGTACTAAATTATAGTACATTGGATAATAATCCCGACCTCATTCACCTCATCGAAAAGCAAATTATTGGATAACAAAAAGAAATGGAACGAGAGAATCGATATATTAGAAACCTTACTTAACGATGCCGGAATTGAAATTCCACACGCATATCTAGATTAATGTAAACGGCAAGTACTTTCCAGCAAAAAATGGCAATTAATTTCCAGCATTTTTGGGCAATTAAGCACCAGCATTTTATATACACCCACGGATTGCTCCGTGGGCATTTTTCATTGAAACGGAAGTTCCATTTCTTCCAT
>JAFZGJ010000157.1 GCA_017555455.1 Lachnospiraceae bacterium | reverse complement strand
GCAGCGCAGGTTGTAGTGGATATTTTGGATGCAGATATTTTGGGAGAATCGTTATAAATATTATAGTGGCAAGAATATCCGGAAATTTAAAAATAGTAGACCAAAAGATTTATGATTTAGTAAATAATGAAGGTGATTTGACACAAAGATTAGATATCCATACCGGTGATGAGTTAGAAGTAATTGCTAACAATGTAAACAGCCTTTTGGCGTATATCAGAGAAATTATGTTACATATATCGGAAAATTCCGTAAGGTTAGGTGAATCGGCTCAGACAGTTGTAGATGATTTGGGAAAAGCAGAATTAAGTATTACCGATGTTTCTGCAACTATGGAAGAAATGAGTGCGGCGATGGAAGAAACAAGTGCTTCACTGGGACAGGTGAACGAAGCTATTGCAAATGTATCTTCTACTATCGAAATTATTTCCGGTAATGCTGATGTGGGAAGTGAAGTATCTGCTGATGTAATGGAAAAAGCAGATAATATATTTAAGCAGGCTAAAATAGATCAGGAAGATGCTAAATTACGTGCTCAGAATATGATTGCTGAAATGAATGATAAGATTGAAAAATCTAAGAAAGTGGAAGAAATCAGTGTTTTGACAAGTAATATTATTAATATTACATCTCAGACAAATCTGTTGTCGTTGAATGCAAGTATTGAAGCTGCAAGAGCCGGTGAAGCAGGAAGAGGTTTTGCGGTAGTAGCTGATGAAATCGGAAAATTAGCAGCGAATTCTGCTGAAAATGCATCCCAGATTCAAGCAGTAAGTGCTCAGGTAATCCAGGCAGTAAATGAGTTGGCAGCAAAAGCAGAAGAAATGTTAGTATTTGTGGAAAATACAACAATAGCAGGATTTGAAAAATTATTGGAAACCAGTGGAAGTTATAGAGATGACGTAGGTGAAATGAACCAGATTATGGCTGCTTTTGCAGGTGAAAGTGAAGAAGTTAGGGAAAATATAGAGAATATTAAGGATGCCATTGAGGCCATCAACATTGCTGTAGAAGAAAGTGCAAAAGGAATTGCAAATGTAACAGAGATTTCTGTAGATTTAACTACAGCAGTTGTGAATGTAGGAAATGAAGCTGAATCCAATAAGAATATAGCAGATAGTCTGGAGCAGGAAGTAAATAAATTTAAATTGAATTAATTTTTTAACAGGGACCGAATGAGAGGTCTCTGTTTTTTTTGGTGGATACTTGTATTTGAGTTGATTTTCTAGTAAAATGAAATGATAATTTAGTTAGTATGGGAAAATATGTAATTTTCTGTATGTTATAAATAACCATATCCTTTGAGAGGAGTTTTAAATAAGTATGGGAATTATTAAAGCTGTAGATTTAGCTTTTGAATATATCAGACGAGATGAAGAAGGAAATGTAGAGGGAATTACCCGTGCTGTGGATGGTGTGAATCTGGACATTAAAGCCGGAGATTTTGTGGCGATTTTAGGTCATAACGGATCGGGAAAATCTACATTGGCAAAACATTTGAATGCACTTCTTTATCCGACAGAAGGAACTGTTTTTGTAGATGGTAAAGATGTAAAACAGCCGGAAAACGTATGGGATGTGAGACAGACCGCAGGAATGGTATTCCAGAATCCTGACAACCAGATTATAGGGCAGGTAGTGGAAGAAGATGTAGGATTTGGCCCTGAAAATTTAGGAGTTCCGACCAATGAAATATGGGAACGAGTGGAAGAGAGCTTAAAAGCAGTGGGAATGTATAAATACAGAAAACATTCACCGAATAAGCTTTCCGGTGGACAAAAACAGAGGGTATCTATTGCAGGTGTGATTGCAATGCATCCGAAATGCATCATTTTTGATGAACCAACCGCCATGCTGGATCCTAACGGCCGTAAAGAAGTTATTCGTGCTGCCAGAGCATTGAACCAGGTAGAAGGAATTACCATTATTTTAATTACTCATTACATGGAAGAAGTTATTTATGCAGACAAGGTGTATGTAATGGATGCAGGGAAAGTAGTTATGCAGGGAAATCCCAAGGCAGTATTTTCCCAGGTAGACAGACTTCGTGAGTTACGATTGGATGTGCCGCAGGTAACAGAGCTTGCTTACGAATTGAAAAAAAGCGGCTTGCCGTTAAGTGACGGAATTCTTACCATGGATGAATTAGTGGAAGAGTTGAAACAGCTTAAAAAGTAGTTGATATAGATTAAGTTAAAAAGAAAAGGAGATTTACTGTAATCAAATAAGAAACAGTAAAAAGAAAGAAGATGTCTCTGATTTTAGATCATGTAAATCATATATATGGTGAAGATACTAATCTGGCAGTAGCTGCGTTAGTCGATATTAATCTTGTGATTCCGGATGGACAGTTTATCGGATTGATTGGTCATACCGGTTCCGGGAAATCAACTTTGGTACAGCATTTAAATGGTTTGTTAAAACCTACCAGCGGTGCCATTTATTTTAACGGACAGGATATTGCAGATAAAGATTATGATAAAAAAGAATTGCGAAGCAAAGTAGGATTGGTTTTTCAGTATCCGGAACATCAGTTGTTTGAAGTAACGGTATTTCAGGATGTATGCTTTGGGCCAAAGAATCTGGGCTTATCAAGTAAGGAAGTGGAATTAAGAGCTTTTGAAGCTTTGAAATTAGCGGGTGTGAAAGAAGAACAATTTTATCAGTCTCCTTTTGATTTGTCCGGTGGACAAAAAAGAAGGGTTGCCATCGCAGGTGTATTGGCAATGAAACCGGAAGTGTTGATTTTGGACGAACCTACAGCAGGTCTGGATCCAAAAGGCCGGGATGAAATCTTGGGGCAGATTAAAAAGCTTCAAAAAGAAACCGGAATTACTATAATTTTGGTTTCCCACAGTATGGAAGATGTGGCAGAATATGTGGATAGAATTATTGTAATGAATAAAGGACGGGTAATGTTTGACGATGTTCCGAAGGAAGTGTTTAAGCATTATGAAGAATTAGAAGAAGTAGGTTTGGCAGCACCGCAGGTAACCTATATTATGAATCGCCTAAACAAAGAGGGATTTTCTTTGGACACAAATGTTACTACGATTCCGGAAGCGAAAGAAGCAATTTTAAAAGTATTCCGCTAGGAAGAAATAAAATGTATATCAAGAGTATATGAGCATGTACTTATTGAGTGGATTTGAGATTAGAAATAGGAGGGGCTTACGCCCATGTTAAGGGATATTACATTAGGACAATATTATCAGACAGAGTCTGTGATTCATAAATTAGATCCAAGGGTGAAACTAGTAGGAACTATTTGCTATATTATCTCCTTGTTTTTGGTAAATAATATATGGGGATATGTGATAGCAGCTTTATTTTTAGCAGCTATGATTAAGTTATCTAACGTTCCTTTTAAATTTATGGTAAAAGGGATGCGTGCTATTCTTTTTCTGTTATTAATAACAGTTGTGTTTAATATGTTTTTGACACCGGGGGAAGCTCTGGTGAGTTTTTGGAAATTAACCATTACCAGGGAAGGTCTCAAATTAGCAATTATGATGGCAATCCGATTGTCATTTTTAATTATTGGTTCCTCTGTGATGACATTGACCACTACGCCAAACAACCTTACGGATGGTATGGAAAATTTAATGAAACCTTTGCGTAAGATTAAAGTGCCGGTGCATGAAATTGCAATGATGATGTCTATTGCTTTGAGATTTATTCCGATTTTATTGGAAGAAACAGATAAGATTATGAAAGCCCAGATTGCCAGAGGTGCGGATTTTGAAAGCGGAAATATTATGAAAAAAGCTAAAGCATTGGTTCCGCTTTTGGTACCATTGTTTATTTCGGCATTTCGAAGAGCCAATGACTTGGCTATGGCTATGGAAGCCAGATGTTATCGCGGTGGTGACGGCAGAACCAAGATGAAGCCGTTGGTATATAAGAAGGCTGACAGAATCGGATATGCTGTGCTGGTACTTTATTTATTGGTATGTCTGTCTGTTGGAAAATTTGCAGAAATTTTATTTGGTGCAATTTTAGGGATTATGATGACAGTAGCTTAATAGAAAAGTAAAATACTATGATGTGTTTGAAAATTATGATACTTCGTCTTGCGGGGCGAAGTATTTTTGACAATAGGAATAGTGTATGAGAAGAATAAAATTAACAGTGGCGTATGATGGTACTAATTATCATGGGTGGCAGTTTCAACCCGGAAGCCCGACGATTGAAGGGGAACTGAATAAACATTTGTCAGAGCTTTTCAAAGAAAAAATTACCGTAATCGGTGCCAGCAGAACAGATACAGGAGTTCATGCATTGTGCAATGTGGCGGTATTTGACACTGAGGCGCGAATTCCGGCGGAGAGAGTGGCCTATGCTTTGAACCAGAGATTGCCGGAAGATATCAGAATCCGAAAATCAGAGGAAGTGGCAGCAGATTTTCATCCCAGAAAACAGGCCACCAGAAAAACTTATGAATATAAAATTTTAAACGAAGAATTTGCCAATCCGGTGCAGCGTTTGTATGCACATTTTACCTATGTGCCATTGGATGAAAAGAAGATGCAGACAGCAGCAGACTATCTGATTGGTGAACATGATTTTGCCAGTTTTTGTGCAGCAGGAAGTACTGCCCAGACTACAGTCCGCACTATTTATGATATAACCGTGGAACGTGTGGGAACCATGATATCCATAAAAGTAACGGGAAACGGCTTCTTATATAATATGGTACGTATTATTGCCGGAACTTTGATGGAGGTTGGAAAGGGAAGATTTACCTCGGAACAGGTAAGGGAAATACTGGAAGCTAAGGACAGAACTAAGGCAGGACCTACAGCCCCGGCAAAGGGATTGATGTTGTATGAATATCAGTTTGGAAATGAACTGAAAAATTAAGAGAAAAATAATAAAAAGATAAGAACAATTTATTATTGTGGATAAATAATCTTATTTATAGATTGCATGTGAATAACTTGCAAATCCAACAACAATATTAAGAAAAAATGCTTGACACACAAGGGAGCGTATAATATAATATTCGGGTGTGGAAACGATGGAAAATAAAAATCCTGGCCCGATTTTTATTTGAAATATATGGACTTTTAAGCTGCTAGCCCCGGCGAGAGAGTCAGACGTTAGAACAATTCGAATTTTTACGGAGGGAAAACAATGAAAACATTTATGGCAAGTCCAGCTACTATTGATAGAAAATGGTATGTAGTAGACGCTACAGGCATGACATTAGGACGTTTAGCATCTGAAATTGCTAAAGTTTTAAGAGGAAAAAATAAAGCAATCTTTACACCTCACATCGATACAGGTGATTATGTAATCGTAATCAACGCTGAAAAAATCGCTGTAACAGGTAAAAAATTAGATCAGAAAATTTACTATCACCACTCTGATTATGTAGGTGGTATGAAAGAAACTACATTAAGAGAAAAATTAGCTAAAAAACCTGAATCTGTAATCGAACTTGCAGTTAAAGGTATGCTTCCAAAAGGACCTTTAGGAAGACAGATGTTAAAGAAACTTCATGTATATGCAGGACCAGAACACAAACATGAAGCACAGAAACCTGAAAGTTTAACATTTTAATTAAAGGATAAGGAAGGAGATTATAGAAATGGCTAAAGCAGCAAACTACGGAACAGGTAGAAGAAAAAAATCTATCGCTAGAGTATATTTAACACCTGGTACAGGTAATATTACAATTAACAAAAGAAACATTGATGAATACTTCGGATTAGAAACATTAAAAGTTATCGTTCGTCAGCCATTAGTTGCTACAGATAACGCAGATAAATTCGACGTTAAAGTAACAGTTCGTGGTGGTGGTACAACAGGTCAGGCTGGTGCTATCAGACACGGTATCGCAAGAGCGTTACTTACAGTAGACAACGATTTCAGACCGGTACTTAAAAAAGCTGGTTACTTAACAAGAGACCCACGTATGAAAGAAAGAAAGAAATACGGTCTCAAAGGTGCAAGAAGAGCTCCTCAGTTCTCAAAACGTTAATCTACGTATTGGCAAAGAGCATTGCAACAAAGCAACAATATGGACTTTGGAAATTTATTTCCAAAGTCCTTTTTTTGTCGCCAGGTATAGGAGGAATGTCCGCGGTAGGGATAGATAATTTTTTGCTTTTATCGTATTATTTTTATCCTATTACCTATAATTATGAAATGGATATTGTATTTAAAAGAGGAAATTTGTATAATTGACACAGTATGCAAAGTTCTTTTTGTTTCTGAATTGTTAAAAAATAAGCAATAAGGAAATAATATACATAAGAACCCGGCATAATGAAAAGGGAGGAAAAAAAATGGACAAGAAAGAAATGAAAGCCAGAAAAAAAGCTTTCAAAAAGGCAAAAAGAAAAGCCATCAGACCATGGAGATTTTTAACATGGTTTAGTTTACCATTTGCAATTATTTTAATTGCAGCAACTGTTATTGTTTCAATGTTTGATAATACAATAGCATTGTTTGTGGGAGGAACTTTCTGGGAATTAGTAAATGAAGATCCAAACGCAATTTACTATGATGGTGACTTCGCAACTGAAGAAGAAAGAAATGCGGCAGGCGCAGCACTTGTAAAACAGGTAGAAGCAGAAGGTGCATCTCTTTTAACAAACGTAGATAATACACTTCCTTTAGCAGAAGGTGCTAAAGTTAGCTTATTCTCTACATCTTCCGTAAACATCGTATACGGTGGAACAGGTTCCGGTAACGTAGACAGTTCTAAATGTGACAATTTAAAAGTTGCTTTAGAAAAAGAAGGTTTTGTAGTTAACCCTACATTATGGGATTTCTACTCTACAGGTGCAGCAGCAGAATACACACGCGGTAACGCAGGTGCTGTAGTACAGGACTCTGCAACAGCAAGTGGATATGGTTCTGCAGAAATCGTAGAAGCTCCATGGGAAATCTATACAGAAGATGTTATCAATTCTGTAGCTGATCATGGAGATGCAGCAATCGTTGTATTATCCCGTATCGGTGGTGAAGGTGCAGACAGTTACTTCGATCATGAATTAGGTGATGGTAAGAACTACCTTGCATTAAATGACATTGAAAGAGATATGATGGCTAACATCAAGGCTATGAAAGATGCCGGAACAATTGACAAAATCGTTGTTCTTGTTAATACTTCCAATGCTTTACAGTTAGATTTCTTAAAAAATAACGAATATGGCGTAGATGCTACACTTTGGATTGGTGGTGTAGGTCAGACCGGTATCAATGCAGTAGCTGAAATCTTAAATGGTAAAGTTAACCCATCCGGTAGCTTAGCAGACACATATTGCTTCGATAACTACTCCAGCCCTGTAATGCAGAACTTTACACCTATCGTATATGAAGGTGATGTTTCTCAGATTCCTGGACATGCAGATACTTACATGGTATATCAGGAAGGTATCTATGTAGGATACAAATACTATGAAACACGTTACGAAGACTTCGTAATGGGCACAGGTAATGCAGGTAACTACGCATATGGTGATGATGTAGCATTCCCATTCGGTTACGGTTTAAGTTATACAACATTCGAATACAGTGATGTTGCATTATCTTATGACGCAGCAACAACAACTTACACAATGAAAGTTACTGTTACTAACACAGGTGACGTAGCAGGTAAAGAAACAGTTCAGGTTTACGTAAACAGCCCATATACACAGTATGACATTGAAAACGGTGTAGAAAAAGCTTCTGTAAACTTAGTAGGTTTTGATAAAACAGATATCTTAGCTCCTGGAGCATCTGAAACTCTTACGATTGAAATCGATGGTGATTATGTAGCAAGTTACGATGCTTATGGTGCAGGCACATATATCTTAGATGCTGGTGATTACTTATTCACAGCAGCTACAGATGCTCATAACGCAGCTAACAACGTATTAGCTGCAAAAGGATTCACACCGGCGAATACAAACGGTCGTATGGACGTAGAAGGTAATGCGGATTTAGTTGCAACATGGAACAATCCTGCATTAGATACAACAACTTATGCAACAAGTGATGCCGGTACAGAAATTGTTAACAAATTAAATTCTTCTGACCCTAACATGAACCCTGAAGTAGGTGCAACAGTAACTTACCTCACACGTAATGACTGGGAAGGAACTATGCCAAGTCTTGAAAAAACAGTTAAAATTGCATTAAATGATTATCTTGTAAAAGGTCTTCAGGATCAGCAGTATGTAACAGATCCAAGTGCAGAAGCAGTTATGTCAACACTTGGTGCAGACAATGGATTAAAACTTTATGATATGATTGGTCTTGATTATGACGATCCTAAGTGGGATGAATTATTAGACCAGATGACATATGACGAAATGGTTACTCTTATCGGTGATGCATTCCACTGGCATATGCCTGTAGAATCTATCCAGGCACCTGGTACACGTGATGAAAACGGTCCTCAGGGATTAACAGTAACATTATTCGGTGCTGGACTTGGAGTTCAGACAACAGCTCTTACATCTGAAGATGTTCTTGCTGCTACATTTAATAAAGATTTAGCATATGAAATCGGTAACATTGTAGGTAACGACTGTTTAGATGCAAAAGTAACCTTCCTTTACGGACCAGGTGCTAACATCCACAGATCTCCATACAGTGGACGTAACTTTGAATATTATTCAGAAGATGCTACACTTTCTGCTGAAATCGGTAGATACGAAGTTAGTGGTATCGAAAAGAACGGTGTATTTGTAGTTTATAAACACTTTGCATTAAATGACTGTGAACAGGATCGTATCGGTCTTGGTGTTTGGTTAAACGAACAGGCAGCACGTGAAATTTACTTAAGAGCATTCCAGGGTGGTCTTGAAAAATCTCAGGGTGTTGTAATGAACGATGCCGGTGAATATGAATACTCCGGTAAAGGTGGAAACGGTGTTATGATGGCTTATACTCGTTGGGGTACACAGTGGTCCGGCGGTAATGCAAACCTTGTTAAAGGCATCATGAATGACGAATGGCAGTGTAACGGTCTCCAGATCACAGACAACGTTCTTAACGATATGGTAAACGGTATCGACGGTGTTATGGGTGGAACCACAACTTACGACTCCATGCTTGCATTCAAGATTGTTGGTGATAAAGGTTTACCGGCATATGAAAATGATCCGGTTGCAGTTAATGCTATGAGAGAAGCTTGTCACCACAACTTATACGCAATTGCTAATTCTCAGGCTATGAATGGTATCGGCGCTGATACAACAATTAAAGTAGTTGAACCGGGTATCATTGGAACATGCAGAACAGCAGCGATTATTTTCAGTGTATTATTTGTAGCTTCCTTAGTTCTTTGGATTTTGAAAAACAAAAAATTCAAACAGTCTGAAGATTATAAAAGCTATAAAGAATACAAAGCTTCCTTGAAAAAATAAGGGCCATAAACCAAATGGTTAAATATTAAAACAATACGTTCGGGAAAAAAAGAACGGATATCACATAAGCTCGGCTCCGGTTTTGGAGTCCGAGCTTATAAAATAAATAACAGTAGTACTATTTTTATGTGAGCAAAATGTTTAATACAAAAAAAGACTATAAATAGTATAATTATAGAAGTAATAAAAGAGTTTTTAGCAGTACAAGAGAGTAAGAAATATGAAATTAACAAGAGAAGGTTTAAAAGAAAAAGAAGCATGGAGAGCGAAAGGTTATCGTATTCCGGAGTATGATTTGGAAAAAGTAGTAAAAGATACAAAGGAGAATCCATACTGGCTTCATTTTGGTGCCGGAAATATTTTTAAAGCATTTCAGGCAAATGTAGTTCAGAATTTATTAAATGAGGGTATATTAGACAGGGGAATCATTGCCGTGGGCAATGCGGAAAGTATTGAAAAGGTCAGTCGTCCTCATGACGAATTAAACATTTTGATGACATTAAAAGCTGACGGGACTATGGAAAAAACAGTGGTAGGAAGTGTGGTTGAATCTTGCATCCTAGACGCAGAAAATATCCCGGAATATGAAAGATTAAAAGAAATTTTTGTAAAGGATTCTTTGCAAATGATATCTTTTACTATTACAGAAAAGGCGTACAGCCTTGTAGATGCAGAAGGAGAATTTCTTCCTGCAGTAGCAGAAGATTTGGAAAATGGTCCTGAAAAACCAAAAAGTTATATGGGAAAAGTAGCAGCACTTTTATATCATAGATATAAAAATGGGGAAAAACCTCTTGCTGTGGTAAGTATGGACAATTGTTCCCATAATGGAGATATTCTTCATAATACAATTAATACTTTTTCTGTTAAATGGGCAGAATTAGGAGTGGTAGAACAGGGATTTGTGAATTATATTAATGATAGAAATAAAATTACATTTCCTTGGTCTATGATTGATAAAATTACACCAAGACCTCATGAATCTATTGAACATATTTTAAAAGAAGATGAGGTGGAAGGGGTAGAACCCATTATTACAGCACGTAAAACTTATATTGCACCTTATGTAAATGCGGAGGAAAGCGAATATTTGGTAATTGAAGATGCTTTCCCTAATGGCAGACCGCCATTGGAAAAGGGTGGAATTATGTTTACGGAGCGTGGAACTGTAGATAAGGTAGAAACCATGAAAGTATGTACCTGTCTGAACCCTCTTCACACGACTTTGGCGGTATATGGATGTTTGCTTAATTATGAAAGAATTTGTGATGAAATGAAAGATCCGCAAATGAAACGTCTGGTAGAAAGAGTGGGATATGACGAAGGACTTCCGGTTGTGATTCATCCGGGAATTTTGGAACCAAAGGAATTTATTGACAGGGTTTTAAATATAAGAATTCCGAATCCGTTTATGCCCGATACACCACAAAGAATCGCTACGGATACCTCCCAGAAAGTAGGAATCCGTTTTGGAGGAACTATCAGAGCTTATATGGATAATCCCAATTTGGATGTTGCAGAACTTAAAATGATTCCTTTAGTATTGGCCGGTTGGTTACGTTACCTTATGGGTGTTGATGACAAAGGAAATAAGATGGAGTTAAGTCCGGATCCGTTGTTGGAAAGTTTGCAACCATATTTTGCTACAATTAAATTAGGTGATGTAGATTTTGTGGAAGCTAAATTAAAACAGTTGCTTGAAAGTGAAACTATTTTTGGAGTAAACTTATACGAGGCAGGAATTGCTAAACTGGTAGTGGAATATTTCAAAGAATTGGCAGCAGGACCGGGAGCAGTTCGTGCTACACTTATAAAATATGTATAATTTGAGTTGGTACGAAGTATTTTCGAATCTGACTTACAATAATAAACAAATCAAAGGAGAAAAACAAAATGAAAGCATTTATGGACAAAGATTTCTTGTTAGATACTGACACAGCAAAGATGTTATATCACGATTACGCAGCAAAAATGCCAATCATTGATTATCATTGTCATATCAATCCACAGGAAATTGCTGAGGACAGAAAATTTGAAAATATCACACAGGTTTGGTTAGGCGGAGATCATTATAAATGGCGTCAGATGCGTTCCAACGGTGTAGAAGAAAAATATATTACAGGAGATGCTTCTGACAGAGATAAATTCCAGAAATGGGCAGAAACTTTGGAAAAAGCAATCGGAAATCCATTGTATCATTGGAGCCACTTAGAATTACAGAGATACTTCGATTACCATGGTGTTTTAAATGGGGAAACAGCAGAAGAAGTATGGAATATTTGTAATGCTAAATTAGCACAGCCTGATATGAGTGCCAGAAACCTTGTAATTAAATCTAACTGTACATTGCTTTGTACCACAGATGATCCTATCGATAGTTTAGAATGGCACAAAATGATTAAAGAAGACGACAGCTTTTCTCCGCAGGTACTTCCAAGCTGGAGACCGGACAAAGCTATGTATATGGAAAAACCGGATTTCTTAGATTATCTTGCAAAATTAGAAGCTGTTAGTGAAGTGAAAATTGACAGCTTTGCAAACTTAATGGTTGCATTAAAGAAACGTATGGATCTTTTTGAAGAAGTAGGATGTAAAGTTTCTGACCATGGTCTTGCTTATGTAATGTGTGCACCTGCAACAGAAGAAGAAGTGGAAGCAATTTTTGCAAAACGTCTTACAGGGGTAATGGTAAGTGCTGAAGAAGAAGCTAAATTTAAAACAGCATTTTTAGTAGAAATGGGAAAAGAATGTCACAGACGTGGATGGGCTATGCAGCTTCACTACGGTGTAAAACGTGACAACAGCAAGAGAGTATTCAGATATTTTGGACCTGATGCAGGTGTTGACTGTATCAGCAACTATGCACCAAGTGCGGAATTGGCTGATTTCCTTAATTTATTAGATGAAACAGATCAGTTGCCAAAAACAATTATCTACTCCTTAAATCCTATCGACAACGCAGCTATCGGAACTATCATCGGATGCTTCCAGAACAGTACAGCAGTTGGTAAGATTCAGCAGGGTAGTGCTTGGTGGTTCAATGACCATAAACCGGGTATGATTGAACAGATGACATCTTTGGCATCTCTTGGATTATTAGGAAATTTTGTTGGTATGTTAACAGACTCCAGAAGCTTTTTATCTTATACAAGACACGAATATTTCCGTCGTATCCTTTGCCATTTAATCGGTACATGGGTAGAAAACGGAGAATATCCTGCAGATGAAAAAGTATTAGGAAAAATGATTCAGGGTATTTCCTATAACAACGCAAAGAATTATTTTGGATTTGATGTGTAAGGAGAAATTAAAAAATGAGCAATGAAAATAATCAGGTAGATTCCGGTCTTAACCGAGCGAAAATGTATCAGCTTGCGTTATTCCCTATGAACAACGGAGCTACCAATGTGTACTTTGTATTAATCTTATCTTATATTGCAACTTTTGGTAATACAGTACTGGCGATTGCAACCTTATTTGCTACATCCATGATTACAATAATGCGTGTATTTGACGCCATTACAGACCCGATTATCGGAGCTATGATGGATAGAACCAATGGTAAATTTGGTAAATTCCGTCCATACATGGTTATTGGTAACATTATCATGGCAGTATCCGCTATTGCATTATATATTTTTACACCAATGATTCCTGCATCAATGCAGTGGTTGCGTTATGTATTATTTGTAGGGTTATATGCAATTTGGGTAATTGGATATACTTTCCAAACTTCTGTAACCCGTTCTGCCCAGAGCGTATTGACGAACGATCCAAAACAGAGACCCTTATTTACGATTTTTAATACCATTGGATCTATGGCAGGAATGGGACTTATGCAGGTATTGGCACCTATGATTCGTTCCAACGTGGGTGATTATAATACACCTGATTTTTACAGAGTATTTGCTCCTATTGGTATTGTAATCTCTATTATATTAACAATTCTTGCTATTATCGGTATTTGGGAAAAAGACAATGCCAAATATTTTGGTATTGGTGGAGAGAATCAGGAAAAAACTAAAGTTTCCGAATACATTGAGATTATTAAAGCAAACAAGCCAATGCAGAGACTTATGATTGCAGGTGGTACTTGTAAATTAGCCTTATCTATTGCAACCAACATGACAGTTCTTTGTATGTTGTATGGATGTATGATGGGAAATTATGATGGGTTATATCTTCCTATGATGGTACTTGGCTATGTTTTCTCTGTTCCATTCTTTGTATTATCTGTAAATACATCCCAGAAGAAAGGACAGAAAGCATCCTTACAGAGATATGTAGGTGTTGCGCTTGCATGCTACGTTGTAGTAATTGTACTTTTATTCATGTGGCAGCCCGGAAATACGGCATTTAATTTAAGTATTATAGGAGAGAACGGACTTTCTCTTAACCTTTATACTATTGTATTTATTATTTTCTTTGGTCTTGGTTATGGTGCTTATTATGCAACTGCAGATATGCCAATTCCAATGGTTGCAGACTGCGCAGATTATGAAACTTATCGTTCCGGTAAATATATTCCCGGTATCATGGGAACCTTATTCTCTTTAGTAGATAAGTTGGTATCTTCCTTAGCGGCAACTGTTGTAGGTATTGCAGTAACTATTATCGGACTTGAAAACTTACCGGTAGCAGAAACACCATATGCACCGGGAATGAACTGGGTAGTAATTGCATTGTTCTGTGTGGTACCTATGGTAGCATGGGCAATTACCCTCCTTGCAATGAAAGGTTATGAATTATCCGGTCCTCGTATGAAGGAAATTCAAGCTGTAAATGCGCAGAGAAAAGAAGCTATTGCAAATGGTATGAGTATGGAAGAGGCTATGGAGAAATATAAATAGGGTATTAATTAGATATAGTTAAAAAGCGGTTGCGAAAAGATTCGGAACCGCTTTTTTGATAAACCGCCAACTATTATAAAAACATTTTTATGGAAGCATATCTTTTATGTCACTTCTACCAACAAGATAATCTAAATTTACTTTATATAAATCAGCTAATTCAATTAATATTTTTATAGGTATATCTCGTGAACCTTTTTCATAGTGAGCATAGCAACGTTGAGAAATGTGTAAATATTTCCCAATTTGAGTTTGTGTCATATCCATATCTTCTCTTAAATTTCTTATTCTTTCATACTTTTCCATATACTCACCATCTATAGTATATGGTAGAACATAGTGTTCTATTGATATTTAGAACAAAATGGGCTAGAACAGAAGTAAGGAGGAAAAATAAAAATATACATGAAAATATATAAAAATAGTAGAAGATAAATTTTTTTGTTTTGTGTAAGTACCAAAAGGTAAATAATGAAAGAAAAATAGAGAAAGAGGAAATAAACATGAGAAATACAGGATATCCATCTATTGATAGAGTACATGAAATTGGTTATAAGAAAAGTGAAATTAATCCAATAATTCCTCCGATAGGAGTGTATAATTTATTGCAATTAACAAGTAATAAATATAGAGATGCAGTAGCAATTGATTGTTTAGAGGTACAATTAACTTATAAAGAAATACTTAATAAAGCAACGATTGTTGCTAAGGCTTTTAAGGTTATGGGAGTAAAAAGAAGAGATATTATAAGTGTGCAAACAGAAAATTTATGGCAATCAGTTGTATGTTTTTTTGCAGCAAATAGAATAGGAGCGACACTTACATATTTGAACTCAAAGGCTGAAATAGACGAAGTAAAGCATTATCTAAATTTGTTTGAATCTCCCATTTTAATTAATTACGCAAGAGATGAGAAATATAATGAAAGTATTAAAAAAGATACAAAGGTCAAATATATAGTAACAATTGCAGAAGACGAATTAAATGATAAAGATTTTTTTACTGAAAAGAAATGGAATAAAGAATGTTATATATCCTTTAGAGAATTAGGAGCTATTGCTAATTTATATAAGAAAACACTTTCACCAATTCAATCAGGTAAAAATGATGCTTTAATATTATTTACAAGTGGTACAACCGGAAATCCAAAATCAGTAGTATTGACGAATGAAAATATTGTAGCTACGGCAATTTATGCAAAAAATACTACTAAATTGGGGAATAGAGTAGGAGAATCAACATTATCTGTGGTACCTTTTTCGTATCCATATGGATTTATTACCTGAGGGTTACTTGCATATTTATGTGGAAGAACGACAATATTATGTCCTTGGATGAGCGATGAAAATATCAATTATTATTATAGTAAAAAGCCAAATATTATTTTCGGAAGTCCCGCATTTTATGAAATGACGATGAGATATGTTAAGCAGAATTTAACATCTGTTAAATTTGGAATTTCAGGTGGTGATTTTTTATATGAATCGAAAGCAGAGGAAATAATTAATTATTTTAAAGCTTATGGTTCAAATATAAATCTTACAAATGGAAGTGGAAATGCAGAAAGTTGTGGTGGAAATACTAATGCGTTTGGAAAGAATTATGCACCGACATGTGTTGGATCTCCATATGTAGGAACCTGTGCAATAGTAATAAATCCGGATACATTAGAAGAATTAAAATATGGCGAGGAAGGTATGTACTGCGTTTCTGGAAAGAATGTGTTTAAAGAATACTATAAGGAACCAGAATTAACTAGACAAGCTAAATTTATGTATAAGGGGAAAGAGTACTTAAAAACAGGAACAAATGGAATTTTGAATAGCGATGGTGTGTTTAATTTGACAGGAAGGTCATCAAGGTTTTATATAATGTCAAGCTTAAATAAAGTATATTTAGACCATGTCCAAATTATCGTTTCTGCAATTGATATTATAAAAGAGTGTGCAATTGTAAAAAAACCGGATAATGATAAATTGTATGTTAATAAAGCTTACATCATTTTAAAAGATGGTATTGAACCAACTGATGAAACTAAAGATGAAATTTTAATGAAATTAAAGGAACAAGTAACTCTTCACAATGGAGAACGGGCGCAACTAAAACCATATGAAATACCATCATCGATAGAATTTATTAAGGAGTTACCAAGAACAATAGGTACGGAAAAAATAGATTATAAGCCATTAGAAGAGATGGCATTAGAAGAATACAAAAATGAATAAAATAGGAACTATGGAGAAGAGTTTACCACTAACAAAGTAAAGTTTAGCAAAAAAGACGGATTTATTAAATAAAGGTTTTCGAAATAATATATTGATGCGAACGGGAAAAAGTGATATGCTTTTAAAAGAGTAACCGTGTACAGAGTGGTAGCCTCCCAAACTAGAGATAGAGGGGAGGTGGTGTTGATGGATATGTATGAAGTTTTAAGCCTATTGTTTTTAGGAGGTTCATTTCTAATCGCACTGCTTGCCTACATAGATAGGAACAACAAGCGAAAATAAAAAAGCCACTTCTGTCTTGACCGGACAAGTGGCTTTTTAAGTTACACTATAGAGGTCAACCACTTTGTGGGCGGTTACTCTTTTCATATTTTAATTATAGTATAATGCGAATAAAGTTTCAAGCGGAAATTAAAAATAGAGTGAGATAAAAGAAGTTACGTCCATCCCCCATCCATTGTAATAATCTGTCCCGTTAAATATTCCGGAGCTTCCGCTAGTATGCAGCATAAATGTGCCACTTCTTCCGGTTTTCCGATTCTGTCTGCAGGGATTTCTTCTATTATATAATGTAAATCTTCTTCACTAAAACAAGCATTCATATCTGTATCGATTAGGCCACATGCTATTGCATTAACCTGAATGTTACTGGGAGCCAGCTCTTTGGCAAGGGCTTTAGTAAAGCTGTTTACACCTCCCTTAGAAGTAGAGTAGGCTACTTCCATACTGGCACCTACATTTCCCCAAACAGAGGAAATATTAATAATTTTACCTTTGTGGTTAGTGAGCATTTTAGGTACTCCGAATTTGCTTGTATAAAATAAGGAATCCAGATTTGTAGACATGACACGGTGCCATTCTTCTACTGACATATCTGTCAGTAGGCCTACATGGGAAATTCCTGCATTGTTGACAATCACATCTAAGTTAGGAATTGCTTGAAATAGCTGTTCTACTTCTGTTGCATTTCCCATATTGCATTGAAAAATGTGACATTCTAATGAAGAAGCAACGACAGAATCATTTTGAAGAATTTTTGATTCTGTTTGAAATTTTTGGATATTTTCCAATTCTGTTTTTAAGTTTTTTAGTAAATCAAAATTGGTTTTGCAGGTTAAATATAAATTATAGCCGTTTCGGGCAAATTCATAGGCAATGGCTTTCCCGATGCCGCGGGATGCTCCGGTAATAAGAGCTGTTTTCGTGGTTGACATGATATATCATCCTTTCTTTGTATTTGTGTAATATCGCTATTTAAACCGGCGGTTAGAGGAGTAAATGCTGCTGAAGCTGTGGTAAATGCTGAAGCTGACGAAGTTCCTATACTTTCCGTACGCTGCACGTAATAAGCTCAAGATTTTACGCATTGGTCGCGGTGCTTAGCAATATGATTGCTGTAGTCTTCTTCGCGGGAAGCTATTTCTTAATTTAGATGAGTGCAAAATGCTTTATGGACGGCAATTACATCCTAAACTTGCATTTTCTTTGTTATAATCT
>JAFZGJ010000156.1 GCA_017555455.1 Lachnospiraceae bacterium | reverse complement strand
CTTGTTACATTTGACCGTAAATATAAGAAAGATTCCTTCTATGCATATAAAGCATGGTTATCTGAAGATCCATTCGTACATATTGCAGGAAAACGCTATGTAGACAGAGTGGAAGATACTACAAAAGTAACTGTTTATTCTAATCAAAAATGCGTAGAATTATTTGCTAATGGTGTGTCTCTTGGAGTAAAAGAAGCAGAAGATCATTTCTTCTACTTTGATGTTCCAAACGTAGGAGAAACTAAATTAGTTGCTGTTTCCGGTGACTTAAAAGATGAAAGTGTAATCCGCAAGGTAGAGGAACCAAATCCTGCATACCGTTTAGTAGAAAAAGGTGCAGTTCTTAACTGGTGGGATATCACTGAAATTGATGGATACTGCTCATTGAATTCTAAGTTAAAAGTAGTTGTTGATTCTGTAGGAGTGGTTGAAGCAGGAAAATTAATCTTCCCATTCATGGCACCAATGGCATCTGCAATGGGAGTAAGTGCAGAACAGTCCGCAGGTATGATGACTATGATGAATAACATGACAATGCTTAGAATCATAAGCCTGATTACCGGTATGATGCGTATTGAAGTAACAAAAGAACAGTTGTTAGAATTAAATGAGAAATTAAATGCTATTCCTGTGAAATAAATAGATAAAAATGGGATTATAAATGGGTCACTACTTGTAGTGGCTCATTTTTTAGGGAAAGGAGAAAATAACTTTTATACACCCAAAATAACGGATTCTCAAAATATGAGAACAAAGTAAAAGTTATGGGGTTTCTATAAAATCATGTTTTATGTAAAATATAAACGTAAAATCAAGGATAGAAATGAGGAATCGTATGAATATTATTGCTGAAAACATTGCTCATAGGAGAAAAGAATTAGGAATTACCCAAAAAGAATTGGCAGAGAAGCTAAACGTTTCTGACAAAACACTCTCTCGATGGGAAACAGGAAAACAGATTCCGGATGCATTGACAATGCTGGAAATTGCCAATGCACTAAATATGACAATCAATGAAATATATGGCATGGAACAAAAAGAAGAAAATGATTTTTGTGCATTTATACAACCCAGGAAAGCGATAGATTATGGAAGAATATCTACCTATAAGATGATACTGGTGATATCGGCAGTGTTGTTTAGCCTAGGAGCAGGATTCTTTAACTATACCGGTATTTATTGGCATTCTATGAAAGCCGGTGCAATGGTATTAAGCATCATTTCATTGCTGGCATTGTTAATCTCTGAACTGACTTTTGAAGAATTCTATGGTAGAAAATCCCAATCAGAAATATATCAGGAAATCCACACACGATGGTTTGGAAGTGTGGTTCCGGTTATCGGATTACTTGTTGGAGTTGTTATTCCGGCATTGAAAGCACCGGTCATAACCCTGTTTAACAGTTGGTATGCCATGCTTCCGCTGATTCTTTTTCAAGGGATTGTGTTAGGGATTTATACAAAAAGATATTTGAGTGAGAAAGAAGAGAGAATAAAAACTGCAAAAATAGCAAGGGGATACATACTGGTTATAATTGGTATTCTATGCAGCATTGGATTTATCATCAGTGTACTTTCTAATCCATATCGGTTGTTGGGAGGATTTGAACATGACCGGCAGATGGAAATAATTTGGAGAAAACTTAAGATATTTGAAATTGCCGCCGGTGTATCTTTCTTTGGTATGAATGTACTTTTTTCTATAAAAAAATCTGGAGTTTTCGGGAAAGCATTTAGGAAAGTGCTGAAAATTACCGGTGCAGGGAGTGCTGGAATTACAATGGTAATTGTGGTTAGTATAGGAATAGTAAACCATAATCTACAGTCAAAGGTTTCATATGTTTCAGGAGAGGTATCGATAAGTGAGCTGGGAAGTCATGATGGCAAAATTTTGGATTGGATTCAGATGTGTAATTTGAAAGGTATGGAGATGAATCTTCTAAGGGATTGTATACAAAATTCTGAAACTGGAGAGATGACAATCAGGTATTTGATTTATATGCCTCATGGATATAAAAATACAGAATTTGATATTCGCTATCGAATTGGTCTAAGGGAAAAAGTGCTGAGGATAGAGGCAGAAAACACAACACAGATTGCAGATGACAATTATTACTTTGGTTATGTGGAAATCATGGATAATGCAGAAGACCTTGAAGTTCAGACTTTTTTAGATGGGGAAAGTGTTGAATATGGTATAAGCGGAGATCTCTTTGAAACTCAGACTTTATTAAATGGGAAAAGTGTGATATACGGCAGAGAAGGAGAACCTTAGGTGTTTAATGTATTTGAATAGTATGGTGTTAAAAATGATGGCTTTAGAGGCATTATTTGTTGCGGTGGATTGAAAAAATATATAATATGTATGTAATTGATAGTAAGAGAGGTATTCCAATGAATTTAATAAACATAGAAAAAATAACAAAATCCTACACCGACCGCAAACTGTTTGATGATGCATCTTTTTCATTACAGGAAGGGGAAAAAGTGGGTATTATCGGTATCAACGGAACAGGAAAGACCACACTTCTGAAAATGATTGCTGGTTTGGAAGAACCGGACGAAGGCAATATAACAAAAGCAAATCATATTGTGATTCGATATTTGCCACAGCATCCGGAATTTTCACCGGATAAATCCAGCTTGCAATGTGTTTTAGAGGGAAATGTGACAGAAGAAAATCAGTGGAGTATTGAAAGTGATGCCAAGTCTATGATGACAAAGCTTGGCATTACCGATTATGAACAGCCGGCAGGACAGCTTTCCGGTGGACAGCGAAAACGTTTGGCATTGATATCAGTATTACTTTCACCGGCAGATGTGCTTTTGTTGGACGAACCTACCAACCATTTAGACAATGATATGGCAGATTGGTTGGAAGAGTATTTGAAAAAATGGCGTGGCGCCTTAATTATGATTACTCATGACCGTTATTTTTTGGACAGTGTTACCAACCGGATTGTGGAAATTGACAAAGGAGCTACTTATAGCTATGAAACCAACTATTCCGGCTTTTTAGAATTAAAAACGCAGAGGGAAGAAATGGAATTGGCAAGTGAACGGAAACGCCAGTCTATTTTGCGTGTGGAATTAGAATGGATGCGCAGAGGTGCCAGAGCCCGTTCTACCAAGCAAAAAGCTCATATTCAGAGATATGAGGCATTAAGGGATAAGGAAGCGCCGGTAAAGGATTCGCAGGTAGAGCTTAGTTCTATTTCTACCAGACTGGGAAGAACTACAGTAGAATTGGAACATATTTGTAAAGGTTATGAAGATAGAAAACTGATAGATGATTTTTCTTATATTTTCTTAAAAGGAGACAGAGTAGGATTTATTGGACCCAATGGCTGCGGTAAATCTACTTTGATGAAAATAATTGCGGGGATTATTTCACAGGATTCCGGAAATGTGATAGTGGGTCAGACTGTAAAAATGGGATATTATGCTCAGGAAATTGCTTCGGAAAAGAATCAGAGTCATGAAGAAAATGAGATAGATTATTCTTATATGGATCCCAATCAAAGAGTCATTGATTATGTAAAAGACACAGCAGAATATATTCATACGGTGGATGGTGTATTGTCTGCCTCTGCTATGTTAGAGAAATTCTTGTTTCCGGCAGAAAAACAGTATAGTCCGATAGGAAAATTATCCGGTGGAGAGAAAAAACGCTTGAATTTACTGCGTGTTTTGGCATCGTCACCTAACTTTATCCTTTTGGACGAACCTACCAACAATCTTGACATTGCTACTTTAACCATTTTGGAAGATTATTTGGACAGATATGACGGAATTGTAGTTACGGTTTCTCATGACCGATATTTCTTGGATAGAACTATGAAACGTATCTTTGCATTTGAAGAAGGGGGAAAGTTAAAGCAGTATGAGGGTGGATATACCGATTATTCTATTCGAAAAGCAGAGGAAGAAGCTGAGAAGCAAAATAGAGAAAGTGGAGCCAAAGGTAAAAATGTATTTGGAAGCCAAAACGAAGTAAAAGAAAAGAAAGGAAAACCCAAGGGTCCTCAGAAGTTAAAGTTTACTTATCAGGAAAAGAAAGATTATGAAACCATTGAAAGTGATATTGCCGTACTGGAGGAGAAAATAGAAAAGTTGGAAAGTGAAATGGCTGCAGTATCAACAGACTTTGTAAAATTGAATCAGATTATGGCTGACAAAGAAGCGGCAGAGAGTCTATTGGAAGAAAAGATGGATAGGTGGATGTACTTGGAAGAATTAGCTGCAAGGATTGCAGAACAGTAGAGAGTAAAAAAGTAACCAAAGAAGCATTGGTTACTTTTTTTATGATTATATAAGAGGCATATTCAGTTTAGACAGCAATCCTTTTTCAAGTGCGGGATGTTTTTGTGCCGGTAATATCTCCATAAATAGGTGTGGCGAGACCAAAGCCACCGGATATGGCAAGAATTTGTCCGGTAGTATAGGCGGATTCATCACTGGAAAAATAGACTACAGCAGCAGCGATTTCCTCAGGTAATCCGATTTTCTTTAATGGTATGTGACGAAGAAACAGGTTTCGGAAATCTTCAGAGAGATGCTTTTCAACGGCTTCTGTTGCGGTCATTCCCGGCAAGACAGCATTGCAACGGATATGGTGAGAAGCCTCTTGTACAGCAATTAATTTTGTCAGGTAGTTGATGGCGGCCTTGCTGCTGCCATAGGCAACCTGTGAGATGTCCGGTACCAATCCTCCAATGGAAGAAATATTGACAATGCTTCCGCCTCCATGCTTTGCCATATGCTTTGCAGCTGCCTGACTTGCCATAAAAACACTTCTGAGATTTAGTGTTACAATATCCAGGTAATCGGTGATGTTTGTGTGAGAAAAGTCTAAATCCTTTTTAGGATTGGAGGTTCCGAAGTTGTTTACCAACACATCAAGATGTCCTTCTTTTTCCACGACTTTGTCCACCATGGATAAAAAGGTGTTCGGTTCACCGGCATCGTTATAAACATAGTTCACACGATATCCTTGTGCATTTAATTCTTTTGCAATTTTTTCGGCAGTTTCTAAGTTACGTGCAGCCATATAGACGATAGCCCCTTCCTTAGCGCATGCTTTTACACAGGCAAGCCCGATTCCTCTGGTAGAGGCTGTTATGAGTATAACTTTGTTTTCTAATCTCATGGTTGTTAGTCTCCTTTTAAATTATTCTCTTTATAAATTTTAGGTAGTAACTGAACAATAAAGATACCTATACCAACACAGACCAGTTCAATGATTGTAAGCATTTGGATGGAACTGACTGCGACATCTGATACGGATAAATTAGTAGTAGTATCCGCAGATAAACGAGTAATCTCATTGGTAAACATAGGCACAAATACTGCAACCCCAAAAGGGGCAGCAAGGTCTCTGAAAAGTCCATAGATACCGGTACCCGTACCTGCAGTTTCGATAGGCAGGTTGGAGAGAACAATTTTCATAAAAATAGCAGCATTTGCTCCAAGTCCCAGACCTAAAGTACCAAGGGAGGCTGCCAGTAGGAAGAGGGGTGTGGTTTGAGAAAAGAAAAACATGATTCCACATCCTGTGCCTGTCAGCAGGAGAGAGACGGTCAAAATATGCTTTGGTTCAAAGCGGTCAGCCAGAGGTCCTATGAGAATCGAACCAAGGGACATTCCAACATACATAATCGAGATTGCATATCCGGAAAGGGTGGTATTTGTTGGTTGAGTGTAATTTACAAATACAATGGTATTGGTCATGTTTGCCTGCATTAATCCCTGGGTTAAAAAAAGGATGATAACAGGCATAATGAAGGCTTTTCGAGCCATAAAAGATCCGATGAGAATAGGATTCTTTGCTTTTTTTTCTGTTACTATGAGAAACACCAACATGATGAGTGCCATAGTAAGTACCAGTAGGAATGGAACGGATGTCCATCCAAAGTTTTGACCAAAGGACGGAACACAAAGCAAAAGGCTAAAAAAAACAATGACAAGAAATGCTCCGGCCAAATCAAAATTCTCTAAAGGCTTTCTGTCAAAGGTCTGTCCGGGAAGTGTAAAAAAGCATAGTGACATAAATACGACACATATGATAGAAGAGATCCACATAAGTGCCCGCCAACCGGAAGCCTCCAAAATCAGTCCCCCAAGGGTTGGTCCAAAGATAACAGCTGCACTGGAAATCAGCATGTAAAAGGAGAACCCCTTAGCAATCTGTTTGGGAGGGAATTCTGTAATAATATAGGACATAACTGTAGGGGAAATGGCTGCCGTACCAATTCCGACCACAAATCTTGCTATTAGCAGAAAGAAAAGGGATTTAGAGAGTGCACTTAGAATGGAACCAAGGGTAAAGATAAGGATTCCTAATAAGAGTGTTTTTCTCCTTCCAAATAGGTCACCTAATTTTCCAAGAATAGGTGCGCAGGCAGCAGTAGATATTGCTTGTGCCAGAGCTGTCCAGGTAGTGTTGTTATAGGCTAAATTCATATCAAGCATAAAAGCGGGACCAAGTACAGTGGAGAGGCCTCCTACGATTCCCACTAAAAAGGCGGCAAGTGCATAAGGGAGAAAACCCTTCATATAATTTGTTTTATTTGAATATTCCATACATATACCTCTTATGATGTTAATTAATAGACAGTATTACCCCAAAAAAATAATATATGTGTATTTCAAAATATTTGGGACAAACTAAGCATTGAGATATTCTCAAAAATAAGAAAAAAAGGAGTAATTAGTGTGAAAGAAAGTAGAGATAAGCCAATAAATGGCGCACTTATCTAAGCTGTCTAAAGTAGACAACTTTTGAAGTGATATAGATTTGAAAATCAGATCAAGAAGCTATCAGTTCAT
>JAFZGJ010000155.1 GCA_017555455.1 Lachnospiraceae bacterium | reverse complement strand
ATCAGGCCTATACCTTATTTCAAAAAGGCTTGGAATTCGATGTTGATCCCAATGTACAGTATGTCAGAACAATGGTTGAATCTTACGGTCACAGCATGCTGGCATTAAAGAAATACGAAGAGGCACTTTCTTTTGAGGGCATTTATCAAGAATTTTGTTCTCATGCAGATTTCGTCTTTTTAATGGGACTCATTTATATGAATAACGGACTTTTTGATGAAGCTGTTACCCAATTTATACAGGCAACTAATCTACAGGATTATTCCGTTGAAGGAGTTAACAGTTACCTTGCCTATTACAACATCGGTGTTATCTATGAGTGTGCAGGAATGCCGCAGGATGCTTTGAACTTTTATAAAATGTGTGGAAATTATGAACCGGCAAACTTAGGTATACAACGGCTTATAAAATAATTTGTACTTGCAACTAAACTCTATTTATATAAAGCAGAAAGGGTTTTATTCATGAAAATTCTAATGATGGAATGGAAAAGTTTTGGAAATGAAGACATCATTGCCGCTTTTAAGGAACTAGGACATTTTGTAAAAACCATTCCCTTCTCTAAAGAAGAATTATACCATGACGAGAAAATAGAAAATGATATTGTAACCTCCATCCGGGAATTTTCTCCCGACTTTGTATTTTCCTTTAACTATTTTCCTATTATTTCTCTTGCATGTAAAAAAGCAGATACGAAATATGTTTCCTGGGTTTATGATAATCCTTACGTCCTATTGTACTCTTATACGGTTATCCATCCCGGAAATTATATTTTTATTTTTGATAAAGAACTTTATATAGAATTCCACCAATCCGGAATTAAAACCATTTATTATCTTCCCTTGGCGGCCAACACCCATCGCCTGCAATCCATGAACACATCGGCAGCATTGGATGTTTTTAAAAAGAGTAAATGGATGAACCAAACAGACATTGCTTTTATCGGTTCCCTCTATACTGAAAAGCATCAGTTTTACCAACGTTTGGAAGGCATTTCTCCTTACACAAGAGGCTACCTGGAAGGGATTATGACTGCCCAAAAACATGTTTACGGCTATAATTTTATTCAGGAAATGATGATTCCGGATGTGGTAGAAGACATGATGAAAATATTGCCTATGGAACCGGACCCAACCAGTGTAGCTACGAAAGAATACCTTTATGCCCAATACGTCATTAACCGACAGATTACTGCCATGGAACGTACAGACTTACTGACACTTATTGCCGCACAATATGGTCTGGACCTTTATACACCGGAGGAAACTCTTACACTTCCCGGCTGCGTCAACCACGGTAAAGTAGATTATTATGACATGGCACCTTATGTATTCAAAACTGCCAAAATCAATTTAAACATTACTCTTCGCAGTATCAAAAGCGGAATCCCACTCCGTGCTTTTGATATTTTGGGAGCCGGTGGATTTTTACTAACCAATTACCAGTCCGACTTTACGGACTGCTATATTCCGGGCGAAGATTTCGTTTATTACGAAAGCAAGGAGGACCTACTTTCCAAAATTGATTATTATTTAAAACACGAAGACGAAAGGGCCGCCATTGCCCAAAATGGCTTTGAAAGAACTGCAGCTAATCATACCTATAAACACAGAATTGAAGAAATGGTGAGTTATTTTTAGTAACTCACCATTTCTTTATTTAATCAATCACTCCCTATTTTTTGTAAAATCAATTCTGCATCATATTCCGGTGCAAATTTTTTCGCTGTTAAATATATTTCTTCTATCGCACTTACTTCTTCTTCCAACTCCTCTGCAATAACATTTAAATTCTTTCCTTTTCTTAGCTTTTTACAAATGCATTCAATAAGATATCCTTTTTGGCCTTCCTCTCGACCTTTTTTAAATCCGTGTTGATACTCTACCTCTTTTATCAATTTCATTTCTCTTTCTTCATCAAATTCAAATATACTCATTGCGACAACCTCCGCACGATTTTCCCGTAAAAACTCTTCCAAAATTCCTTCTTTAATACATTCTGTCACTGCTAGTTCAACAGCACCATCTAGCTCCATCTTTTCCTGATACACATACTTACGAACCCGATTTACATACTGCATATATTCCTTCAATACCTGACAGCTTTCCTTCAATTCTTCATTATTTCCATCGTTTATGTTAAGCATTAGCACCTTTAATTCTAACTTTGGTTCTTTTTCCTGTGTCTGATATAAATCAGACAATTTTAATACTTGTGTTTCCGGCTGAGATTCCACTCCATTGTAAAAAACTATAAAATGCGGAGCCGGAATTTTAATCAGATGTCTGGAATATAAGGTTTTCTTATTAATCAGCTTCTTGTACTCTTTAGATACGTAAAACAAATCCCTCAAAGGCATGTTGGGATTGGCTGTAGACTGATGCTCGTAAAGAGTTCTCTGACGATTCATTATAAGAATTGATTTTAAGATATAGAAGTCATATGCTTATCTCCAAGGTATCACACTTTTACGAATGCTTGTATATGCAATTTGCACAATCTTTTGAAATTTAAATCATATTTATTATTTCTGTTACTCTTTCTGCCAAATCATGATGCTTTTTCAATTTCTCATAGCCATTTCTTGCAATCTGCGCTCTCTCCTCATCATGCTCCAGATAATAGGTTGCTTTCATAAGCAAATCTTCCATACCGGAATACATCACCAAATCTTCCCCATCCACAAAGAACTCAGCAACTTCCGGCTGATAATTGGTTAAGCAAAATCCTCCACAACTTAAAATATCAAAAACACGAAGAGGAATTCCTGATTCAATAGTTTTAGATGTAATATTCAAATTTATTTTACTGTTATGAAAAATGTGAGGCATTTCTTTCTCATAATCAGCAAATCCCTTTTCCCGAATCCTTAATCCCTGTAGGGAAACCGGTAATTTAGAACCGGAGTATAAATCCACCTCAAAATGACTACCTAATGCTTTTAAAACATTTTCCCTCTCTCTGGCAGACACTTCCATTCCTATGGTATTGGCAGCCAGCTCTAAAGAATCTTGGTAATACATGTCACCTAGCTGTAATTGGCATTTTTCTACAATCTCTTCTATGATTCCTTCCGTTAAAGTTTCCCGGATAAAATTATAACCGTAGACTTTCAGCTGAGCTTCTATAATTCCTTCCAAATATCCCTTGGTGTAATCCGATAAAATAACGTTTCTTAAACGATTCTTTTTTTCATTGTAGAGATTACCTACAAAGGAAATATCACAATCATATTTCTTTTCTATTTTTTCCAATCTATCCCCATCTGCAGCCAAGGGAAAATGAATACAATGTTTTGCTCCTAACTGCTGTAAATAAAAGCTATACTTCTGATCAAAACACAAAATATAATTCATTTCATTGGAAATAGTTTTTGAATATAAAGTATACATAGGACAATCGTAGATCCATGAAATGTAAGGAATATGATTCATTTCACATAACATGGAAACAATAGGAAAATAATCATAGCTAAAAACAGTCTGTACTTTCTCTCCATGCAAAACCTGCAAAAATTCCGCAGCAAACTCTGCATCTGCGTGATAATCTTTTACCTTTTTTGTAAAAACACAATATTCCAACCCATTTTTTTGAAATACTTTTTCCAATCCCGGTTCGCTTAATGACCCCCACCGGTAAAGTAAAATCTTTTTGCTCATTTTTATTTCCCCTGCACCATCTGCAATAACTTCTGACACATGGCAACACTTTTATTTAATTCTTCTGACAGGGCATTTTTTTCTGCCGCTAACTTTTCCATAACTTTAAAAATAGTAGGGTCATTCACTGTTTCATGAACAAACTCTTCCATCAATTCAATATAGAAAGGTGTTTTTTTCGCATAATCCCACCATAACTGCTCGATATCAAAATGAAGTGTGGTTCCGCTCCAAGGTTTGCGTCCTGTAAAATGAATAATGGTAACCTGCTCTTTTACCTCTTCATAATGAATATCGTAGTTAAATGCCAATCTTGCAAACAGATTATACTTATTGGCATCTACTATTTTTACTTCGTTCCAATGAACATAATTTAACAAATCCTGATCCGGTGCCAAAATATTATATTCCAACTCCTCTGCTACTTTCAGATAGTCCTCTAAATCATATTTTTCTCTTAGAGCAGGAATATTCATTAGCAAAACACCGGAATTGAAATAGGTAAATCCCTGTTTCATATGTTCTGCAAAAATCTCATTTCTGATGTCCGGAAAATCACCATTCAAAGGATCTGTACAGGCACATAACATATTGCCTTCAAAATCTGTATCATACAATTCCAATAAAGAATGATTTACAATAGTATCTACATCAATATAAAGAATCCGGTCCACATCTTCCGGCAACAATTTCGGAAGCATCAAACGGAAATACATTTCCAAAGACCAGTTTACTGTAGTAGGACAAGATTCCGGTAAACGGGATGGATCTACCTGTAATAAATGCAGGGTACCCCCGAAGGATTCCACTACCGTATGTAAATGCTCTTTATCAGATTCCGTCAAATCACTGTGTAACAAATATACATGAATATCCAAGCCTTTCGGCTGATTTCCTAATAAGGATGTCAGCATAACGTACGTATACCGCATATATTTGCTGTTTAATGATGTTGATATGTTCATTCGTTTTGTCATTGTATTTTACCTTCTTAACTTTCCCTATTTCAAAGAATCCACGGTTCTTTTTAAACCTTCTCTCATATGCACTCTGGCACTCCATCCCAAATTCTCAAGCTTTGTGGAATCCAAAACTGCCTTAGTAGCGGTAGAATAGCCTGCTTTTTCTACTTCGTCAGGCAATTCAAAGATAACCTTCGTTCCACCAATATCTGCTAAAATCTCTGCCAAATCTGCTAATGTTATGGCACTTTCTTTATCCGAAACATTGTAAGCTTCTCCTGAATTCCCTTTTAACATAATAAACAGCACTGCCGCCGCTGCATCTTCAGAATAAGTATATGAAAATAACTGGTTTCCTTTGCTCTTTAAAACAATATCTTCTCCTAACACTGCTTTATGTATAAACTGGGAGATAGCTTTACTGTCAGTACCTAATAAAGCCGGACCATAAGTTCTGGATAAACGAGGAATTACAAAATCAATTCCCTTCTCCTTTGCATAAGCGTTACATATACTTTCTCCCAAACGCTTTCCTTCGGGATAACCGGAACGCAAAGTATTACAATCTATATATCCTAAATAATCTTCCCCAAACACATCTACATCACCACGGTTTTCTCCGTATACCTCTACACTGGAAAGAAATATAAATCGTCCAACACCATGCTTAGCAGCATAATCCAACAAGTTCTTTGTACCTAATACATTCGTCATTATGGTACTAATAGGCTCCGTGGAATACTGTCTGGGATGTGTATTGCTGGCACAATGAATCATATAATCAAAAGCACCCATGTCT
>JAFZGJ010000154.1 GCA_017555455.1 Lachnospiraceae bacterium | reverse complement strand
CTTTTTAGACTTTGTTCTCAATTACTCTTAAAGAATTTTCGAGATTGCATTACTGTTCAATTTTCAAGGTGCTTCGCTGTTGTTTGCGACAGCTTTGTTATATTAACACGCTGTTTTTATTTTGTCAACAACTTTTTTAAACTTTTTTAAAAAACTTTTTTCAGCTCTCCGCGGCTCCCATGAGACTTATAACAGACTAAGCTTTTTTGTTTTTACTGTACTGTCTCGCGACAGCTTTGTTAGATTATCATGTTGTTTCTCTTTTGTCAACAAAAATTATCTTATTTTTTTAATTTTATTTTTAACCACAAGATAATGTATTATATATAGAAAAGAACCACTAAAATCCGGCTGCAATTTTTATCAAGTAGTTATATTCATATAGTAATGAAAGAATTTCACTTCTGGCAGTATCTATACGAATCAATTCTCCATACGCTCCAAAAATACCACTTTCATTTAATATATACACTAGCCAAACAATTAATACGCCTTCCCCGATTCCAATCACAAATCCTAACACCTGATCTAAAAAACGAAATAGAGGAAGCTTTGCTATAAATTTTGCAGGTATTAAAATGAATCTGACTACTGAGTAAATCGCTGCTATTACAACTAAAACAATTACCGTAAAAACTGTGTTCTTCCCGTCATTATTATGAAAACTTGTATATAACATAATTACAAGTGCTATTACAAATAAAGTAACTGCCCAAGAAATCAATCCTGACAATTCTTTGGTGATTCCTTTTTTATAACCATGCACTGCCGCAAAAATTATAATTAAAAATACAATTATTAATGTAAAATTCATTCTTTTTTCTTTCCGTAACGATATACTAATTTAATTCAATAATATCAATAGAATCACTTGAAACCATAACAAACCTGTTGGTTTTATTTGCCGGTATCAAAAGACTTACACTTTTTCCGAAAGTACCTCTATATTTTTCCCTTCCGGATATATTATACATTACACACTCTGTATTGCTGTAAACAACAACACTATTCTTCTGAATCAACATATTTTGATAATCAAAATCAATATTTTGACTCAAAACCAAATTCCCTTTTTTATCATACAAATCCAAACGATAAAGCGCAGCTCCCGTAGTGTCAATATATACCAATCCTACATACTCGTTTCCTGTATATACTGCCTGTATTTCTTCACTCAACAATTTTTCTGCTACACTTACGGGTTTTTCTGCACCACTATAAAAACTGAGTCGATTATTTCCCACCGCAAAGGCACTGTCTTTTCCCAAGAAACCGACATAGGGAATCACCGTATCTGCATATTCATTTCCACTTACCAAACGGTCAACACTGTTTTGTCCCACGTCCGAAAAGTTATAAAAAGCAACACTGGATTTCATAGAACCACTGTCTACATACAGATAAGAAACTTCCATAACTTCTCCGGTATCTGATAAAGCAACTGCTACAGGATAACCATTTTGACTCATTCTGCACTCTGATCTAACCAGTTCTTTTCCCTTCGAATCATATAAATTTAATCTGGTTAAATTACTGTCCTCCAGTACTGCTGCTACAATTCCGATTTTTGATACACATAAATCCCTAATGGGTAAATTGGTGTCTATTTCCCCAACTTTTCCCTTTTCATCCATGACATATATAATATGTCCTCTGTAATCCCCCACAGCAACTGCATTTTCATTCACTTCTACTATGGGATTTTGCATTTGGTATGTTTCGTTCCAAATTACATTTCCTTTATTATCTATACTACTGATACCATCTTTACTATAAGTAAGTACTTTTCCATTATGCTCTAAGCAAGTGCTGTCACTGCTACTGATTCTTTGAAATGAACTAATTTCTGAATAAGAGGTATAAACAGAATTATCCCACAGATAAAAAATAATCATCATCATCACAATTACAGTTGCACATGTTGCCAAAATTTTTATAATTCGGTTACGTCTGTGTGTCTTTATTTTATGTTCAAATTCTGTTCTCTTATTTTTTGCTTCCGGTGACGGAACAAATTCTCTAATTTTTGCCATAGTTTCCTCAATCTTTTGCAATAATTTCTATCTCTGTAAACGAAATACATTATATCACATTTTTACCTTGGCAAATAGATTTTTTGTCCCGGCTGGATATAATCTGCATTTTCTATATTATTTACAGAACATATTTCCTGTATTTTAGAAAGAGTACCATATGTATTTTTACAAATAGATGCCAAACTATCACCTTCTTTTACCACATATTCATTATATAGCGGTTCTTCTTTCGGTAAAGATTCTTCTTCCAATACGGGCTCTTCTTTTAGTTCCAAACCTTCTTCCAATACAGCCTCTTTTTTTAGTTCCAAACCTTCTTCCAATACAGCCTCTTCTTTTAGTTCCAAACCTTCTTCCAATACTTCCTCCGGCCCTTCCTGATATTCTTCTTTTTTTGCAGACTCCAGCTTACTATCCGGCAATTCTTCAGAAATCATTTCTTCTTTTTGCTGTACATTATCTGTTTGAGATATCTTTTTTTCTTCTATCACAATATCGTTGCCCGGCGTTTCTTTTATAGCACCTGCCATGGTTTCAACTATTACCTGCTTAAAAATTTCTATTTTTTTCTGTCCATTGGCCGAAGTAAATAAAAACACCAACATCACAGCAACCGCTATTCCCACAAAAGAAAAAACAAAATTTTCATTTTGATTTTCTTTCTTCTTTTTTTGTATCCTATATTTCATTGCCGGAACCGCCACCTCTTTTACCGGCAATCCCTCCTGCATGGGTTGCCTTTTAACTTTATTTTCAGGCTTGTCCTCTTTTTCTTCCTCGTGATGATCCACCAGATATTCCTGCATTGCCTGATTAGGAGCATAAAACACGTAAAATCCTGTTATTTTCTGTTCCTGTCCTTTTAAGCTAACCCATATCTTTTCTCCATTTTTTATTTTCAAAAAACCTAACGGATAATATTCTTTGAAATATGTCTGTTCCATTTTGGGTTTCTCAGCAATACCATATATATACAACTTTTCTTGTTGTCCATCTTCCTCTTTTTCTCCATATAAAAAGTACTTTGTCTTTTCTTTTCCTTCTTGTTTCTTTAAGTATGTATATACATAATCTTCTATATAATAATGTATATTTCCTCCTACTTCTCCGATTTGTATCACCTGATTCATTCTTGACATAATGTTCACCGCCTTTTTTTCTTTTCAATATATCATTAGAAAAATGGGGTTTTTATCAAATCTTGTCAGCATTATATAACTTTCTTTCGACAGATTTTTCAATCCTAATCTTACCAATAAAAACACACCACAAATACCGAAAATTTTTCCAGCATTTATGGTGTGTAATTATGTATTATACAAACTTGTAAATAGTTGTTGATTTATAGATTTTTCCCGGTCCATATACTACAGATGGAAAGTTTGGTTTATGAATGGAATCCGGATAGCATTGTGTTTCCAGACAAAGTCCGCTTCTCTTTCCATAAAAAGCTTTATTTTTACCATCTTGAGGATCGATAAAATTACCCGCATAGAACTGTACTCCCGGAAGGTCTGTGTACACTTCCATAATTCTTGCGTCCAAAGGAGCTTTTACAGTAGCAATTTTGCGAATTTCACCATTATAGTTATCTGTTACCCAGTTATGGTCAAAGCCAACTGCAAAATTTAACTGTTCAAAATCCGTATCAATTTTATCTCCTATAAGAATTTCCTTTCTTAAGTCCATTGGAGTTCCTTCTACCGTTACAATATCTCCATAAGGAATGGATGCTGCATCGGCAGGAGTATAATTGGACGCCAGCAACGTAATTCTGTGATCTTCGATATTTCCTTCTTTGTGCCCCTTCAAATTAAAATAGGAATGATTGGTTGGATTAATAATGGTATCCTTATCACTGGTAGCTTCGTATTGAATCTTCAATCCATTTTCGTCATCCAATGAATAGGTTACTTTAAATTCTTTGTTTCCCGGAAATCCTAATTCACCATCTGCATTTTTCAAAGTAAAGGTTACACTATCCTCTGATTCCATAAAGTCCCACACTCTTTTGTGTGCTCCCAGCTCATCATCACTGTGAAGATTATTTTCCCCATTATTCTTTTTCAAAGAATAAGTTTCTCCGTTTAACTCAAAAGATGCTCCTCCAATGCGGTTTGCACTGGGTGCAATTACAGAACCAAAATAACTTGGATTAGCTTCATAACCGGTCACATCATCAAATCCCAGTACAACATCTTCTACATTTCCGTTCTTATCCGGAACATAAAGATTTACTAAAATCGCCCCGTAATTTGTTATTTCTGCTTTTACTCCGTTTTTATTTTCCAGAGAAAACAAAAATACCTCTTTACCATCTTTTGTCGTTCCAAAACTTCTTTTTTGCATAGTATACC
Source organism: Lachnospiraceae bacterium (assembly GCA_017555455.1). Classification (GTDB taxonomy): domain Bacteria; phylum Bacillota; class Clostridia; order Lachnospirales; family Lachnospiraceae; genus SFDP01. The sequence goes on along the minus strand of JAFZGJ010000154.1, from coordinate 25,210 downwards.
TCCTTATAATTCAATTCGACCTTCCAAAGCGCGCAGTAATGTCACTTCGTCAATATATTCCAAATCCCCTCCTACCGGAACACCACTGGCAATTCGGGTTACTTTTACCCCTGTAGGCTTAATCAGCTTACTGATATACATAGCCGTGGTTTCTCCTTCCAAACTGGAATTGGTAGCAATGATTACCTCTTTTACATCCCCTTGTAATCTTTGCAATAATTCTTTTAACTTAATATCCCCCGGTCCTATACCAATCATAGGAGAAATGGCCCCATGCAAAACATGATATATCCCTTCATATTTTCCTGTTTTTTCATAAGCCGCCAAATCTCTGGTATTTTCCAACACCATAATGGTAGAATGATCTCTTTTTCCGTTGGCACAAATAGGACAGAGTTCCTGATCGGTTAAAGTAAAACATTCTTTACAGTACTGCACATGTTCCTTGGCCGATAAAATAGTATTTGCCAGGCGTTCCACCTTTGCCTTTGGCATATTGATTAAATGAAAAGCAAGACGGGAAGCCGATTTCTCGCCAATTCCCGGCAAACTGCTCAATTCTTCAATTAATTTATTAATATGTCCACTATATAAATCCATTAGAATGGGAATCCTCCACCCATACCGCCGGTCATTCTTCCCATCATATTGGCACTGGCATCATCTGCCATTTTCATAGCTTCATTGGTTGCTGCCAAAATTAAATCCTGTAACATTTCTACATCATCCGGATCTACTACATCCTGGGATAATACAATTTTAGTCATCTGTTTTTTGCCGGTTACAGTTACTTCAACAGCTCCGCCTCCTGCTTTGGCAGTAAATTCTGTTGCTTCCAATTCTCTCTGGCTTTCTTCCATCTGACGCTGCATTTTCTGAGCCTGTTTCATCAAATTATTCATATTGCCGGGCATTCCTCCCGGAAATCCACCTCTTTTAGCCATGTTTAAAATCTCCTTTAATCCTCTTCTTCTATTTCTATATTAATGATTTTTGTTAAATCAATATAGCTGTTTTCAAACTGTTTACCAGCTTCTAACGATTGTAAATTAATTTCTACGCTTTTGCCTATATAATCTTCAATCAATCGTTCCACCTGTTCTTTACAACCTTCTTGCTTCAAGTAGTCGTAAGGAACTCCATCCTCCACTACCATCATAAGCTTGTTATCACCACCCAAACTTAATCTGGCATTTTTTAAATACAATTTTAACGGCATCTGTGCATTTCCCACAATTCCCTGCCATTTTTGAACTACCTGCCTGACATCTTCCGGTATTGCTTTCGGCACTTCCGGTCTGGGCTGATTCTGTAAACTGACCGGTGTGGCATTTTCTGCAGATTGTACTACTGTGGTAACCAAACCATTTTCAATCTTTTCTTCCACTGCACGGATGCGGTCAAGAAGTGCATCCTGACTGGTCTCCATAGCTGGTTTACATAATTTAATCAATGCAACTTCCAACAAAATCCGTTTCTGAGTTGCATATTTCATCTTAGATGATAATTCTGAAAAAATACGAATATAACGGATTATGGTTTCCATATCCGTTTCCTTCGCCTCTTCCTTCAAGCGGTTTAAATTTTCACTGGAAGCATCTATCACATCTTCCATATTATCAGATGTTTTTACTAAAAGCAAATTTCTCAGATACCAGGAAAAGTCAGATACAAATTGTGTCAGTTCTCTCCCCTGCATAATAATTTCTTCCAATAAATTAATACATCCCAGTACGTTATGTTTTAACACCTGACGATATAATCTGCTAAATACCTCCGTATCTACAGCTCCCAAAACATCCAGTACTTTATCATAAGTAAGTTCTTTTCCAAAATGAAATGCAATACATTGATCCAGCAGACTTAACGCATCTCGCATAGAACCATCGGCCGTTTTTGCCACATATCGAAGTGCTTTTTCTTCTACCTGCACCCCTTCTGCTTCCATTAATTCCTGCATACGTTCCGTAATGGTTTCTATACTGATTCGTTTAAAATCATATCGCTGGCATCGGGATAAAATAGTAATGGGTATTTTATGAACCTCCGTAGTAGCCAAAATAAAAATAACGTATGACGGAGGTTCTTCTAAGGTTTTTAGCAATGCATTAAAGGCACCTATGGAAAGCATATGAACTTCGTCGATAATGTATACTTTATACTTACCTTCTGCCGGAGAATAGGATACCTCGTCCACAATTTCCCTAATATTATCTACACCGTTATTACTGGCAGCATCAATTTCAATGACATTCATACTGGCTCCTGCTGCAATGGCTTTGCAGGAAGAGCATTCTCCACAGGGACTTCCGTCTATGGGATTTTCACAATTCACAGTCTTTGCAAATAATTTTGCAATAGACGTTTTTCCTGTCCCACGGGTTCCGCAGAACAGATAAGCATGTCCGATACGATCTGCCTGAATTTGATTTTTTAATGTAGTTACTATATGATCCTGACCTTTCACATCTTTAAAATTGTCCGGTCTGAATTTACGATAAAGAGCTGTGTATGACATTTGCCTTCACTCCGTTTTTCATTCTTCATTATCAAATAATATTTCCTTTTATTTATACCATATTCTTTCCCTATTGTCATCAAGAGCAATTGCTCTAAGAAAAAAGAAGGAGGTATATTTCCAACTTGTACGCATACAATGGAAATATACCCCTCCTTATCTTAAGCAATTGCTCTTCTATTCAATTAATCACCAAAACTGATTCCTAACATTTTAGCTTCTTTAATAATACTGGATTTTGGATCTACCATTTTAAGCTTGCCTGCAACTTCATCCAATGGAACTTTAACGATTTCTCTGTTCTTATAACCAACCATGAAACCATATTCGCCTTTTAAGATTAACTTGCCTGCTTCAGCCCCAAGACGGCTTGCAAATACACGGTCATACGGACAAGGACTTCCACCACGCTGTGTATGTCCGGGTACAGTAACACGAACTTCTTTTCCTGTTTTCTGTAAAATCTTATCTGCAATTTCATAGGAAACAGAAGGATATTTACTTTTTGCCTGTTTTTCTTTTAATTCTTTCTTGGAAAGTTTTGCATCTTCCTTGGAAATTGCACCTTCTGCTACAGCTAAAATTGTAAATCGGCTTCCTCTTGCATTACGTTTTTCAATGGCTTCCACTACTTTATCAATATCATATGGGATTTCAGGAATAAGAATAATATCTGCTCCTCCGGCAATACCTGCATTGAGGGTCAAATAACCTACTTTATGTCCCATAACTTCAACGATAAATACACGACCATGGCTGGAAGCAGTTGTATGAATCATGTCAATACAATCGGTTGCTATATTTACGGCACTTTGGAAACCAAAGGTCATATCCGTTCCATATAAATCATTATCAATGGTTTTAGGAAGTGTAATTACATTTAAACCGCTTTCTCTTAAAAGGTTTGCTGTTTTATGAGTACCGTTACCACCCAAAACTACCAGACAATCCAAACGGAGCTTGTGATATGTCTGAAGCATTGCATCAACTTTATCTAAACCATTTTCATCAGGATCTTTGATGGTTTTAAATGGAGTACGGCTACTACCCAGGATGGTTCCACCCTTTGTTAAAATACCGGAAAAATCAGCCCATGTCAGCATACGGAAATTACCATAAATTAATCCTCGGTATCCATCTAAAAAACCGTAAATTTCTGCCTGTTCTCCACTATTTAAAACAGACTTAACGACACCACGCATGGCTGCATTGAGAGCCTGACAGTCACCACCACTTGTTAACATACCTATTCTTTTCATAAAGGATCCTCCTTACAAATACTGTTGGACTAATTATATAATATTTTCTTAATTTTCACAACTTTTTTGTAAGTTTTGTTAAATTTTCTCACACTTCTTCTCTTTCTAACAATTTCATGTATTTTTCAATATAAAAAAGAGACTGTTACAATGCAACAGCCTCTTTCCCTCTATGCTATTTTAAAAAGCCATTAATAATTTGTTCTTCTGCTTCTGCCTCCGTAAGTCCCAGAGTCATAAGTTTAATAATCTGTTCTCCTGCAATCTTACCGATGGCTGCTTCATGAATTAAGGAAGCATCGGTACAGTTAGCACTGATTTCCGGTACAGCACGGATAGCTGCCTTGTCCATAATGATAGCATCACATTCTGTATGTCCGTTACATGCTGCATTTCCGGACATTTTGGAAATAAATAACTGGATAGATTCATCTCTGGCAACAGCTCTGGATACGATATGTGCACCACTGCCTTCTCCATTTAATTCAATCTCAAAGGTACTGTCTGCATTTTGTTTGCCATGAGTCATGAGACGTTCTGTTACTACAAAGGTTGCACCTTCCGCCAAATCCGCTTTGGTTATTCTATTAGTAGAATCAATTCCTTTAATCTGTACACTTTCCATTTCCATATAGGCATTTTTTGCTAAATGCACAATGGTTTCCGGATTCATAATACGCTGTCCGTTTCCATCGCCACGTCCATAATGTTTTTCTACATAGCGTACTTTTGCACCTTCCTCTAAGAAGAACTGATGTATCCCATCATGCTTGCTATCTTTGTTTCCACCATTGTGAATACCACAACCGGCGATAATAGTAACATCAGCACCTTTACCTACATAAAAATCATTATATACTGATTCTTCCAATCCGGCTTCGCTAATGATAACCGGAATATGAAGACTTTCGTTTTTTGTTTCCGGTTTGATAATAATATCAATTCCGTTTTTATCTTCTTTGGTAATAATCTCGATGTGTTCTGTACAGTTTCGTCCTGCACTTGTCCCGTTGGAACGAATATTATAAGCTCCGGTTGGAATCTCGTGCAAGCCCGCTACTTGTTCCAGTAGTTCTTTTTGAATTGCATCCATATATTTTCCTCCCGTTCTACTGATAAAATCTACAGCTTGCCTGGTCTTCCGCACCTAAAAGCTCCGGCAAAATATCTTCTTTTTTCCCTTGTGCTTTTACTTCTCCACCGGCAATTACTACAATTTCATCTGCAATATTTAAAATTCTTTCCTGATGAGAAATAATCAAAATAGAACCTTGAAGTTCTTTTTTCATATCTTCAAAAACCTGAATTAAGTTCTTAAAACTCCACAAATCAATGCCTGCTTCAGGCTCATCAAAAATAGAAATCGGTGCACTTCTTGCCAAGCTGATGGCAATTTCGATTCTTTTTAATTCACCACCGGAAAGGCTACCATCTACATCTCGATTGATATAATCTCTGGCACATAAACCAACTTTAGACAAATATGCACAAGCACCTGCTGTCGACATATTTTCACCGGCTCCCAAACGAATTAAATCCAACACTTTGATTCCCTTAAAGCGGACCGGCTGCTGGAATGCAAAACTAATCCCTTTTTTTGCTCTTTCTGTGATGGAGAAGTTAGTAATATCTTCTCCATCCATGAGAATCTGTCCACCATTGATTTTCTGAATACCGGAAATGACACGGGCAAGAGTGGATTTCCCACCCCCGTTTGGCCCCGTTACCACAATAAATTTATTATCCGGTAAAGTAAGATTTATATTTTTTAAAATCTCTTTTTTCTTGTCACCATTCTCCACCTGACAAGAGACATTTCTTAATTCAAGCATGTTAAAGTTTCCTTTTACTTTATTTAATAATTATCAGAGTTTCCTCTATTAACTACCTTATTTATTCAAATAAGCAATCTGTTCTTCTGTAAGAACGTCAATTTTTTTACCCATAAATGCCAACTTACGGGCAGCTACATCTAAATCTACTTCTCTCGGAACATCCTGAATCATAGAATCTAATTTACCTGCATTTTCTACAATATATTTTGCAGATAATGCCTGAATTGCAAAACTCATATCCATGATTTCCGCCGGATGTCCGTCTCCTGCTGCAAGGTTTACAAGTCTGCCTTCTGCAAGAACAAATATCCAATGTCCTTCCCGCATTTTGTATCCCATAATATTTTTACGCATTTCTTTAATTTCTACTGCGTTTTCTTTTAAGTAAACCATATTGATTTCGCAATCAAAGTGACCTGCATTACAAAGGATTGCCCCGTCTTTCATTACAACAAAGTCATCTGCATCAATAACATTATCACAACCTGTTACAGTTACGAAGAAGTCACCAATTTTTGCAGCTTCGTTCATAGGCATTACTTCAAATCCATCCATAACAGCTTCGATTGCTTTGATTGGATCGATTTCTGTTACGATAACTTTTGCACCAAGTCCTTTGGCACGCATAGCAACACCTTTACCACACCATCCGTATCCTGCTACAACTACATTTTTACCTGCAACAATAAGGTTAGTTGTTCTGTTTACACCATCCCATACGGACTGACCTGTACCATAGCGGTTGTCAAATAAGTGTTTGCAATCTGCATTGTTTACACGAACCATAGGGAAACGAAGTTTTCCTGCTCTGTCCATAGCTTCCAAACGAAGGATACCTGTAGTTGTTTCTTCACATCCACCAAGTACCTTTGGAATCAAATCTGTATATTCTGTATGCATCATGTGTACTAAGTCTCCACCGTCATCAATGATAACGTCCGGACCAACTTCCAATACACGTCTGATGTGATTGAAATATTCTTCTTCTGTTGCATCATACCATGCAAATACATTTAATCCATCTGCAACTAAAGCTGCTGCAATGTCATCCTGTGTAGATAATGGGTTGGATCCTGTTACGTACATTTCAGCACCACCTGCTGCAAGTACTTTACAAAGGTACGCAGTTTTTGCTTCTAAGTGTACGGAAAGAGCCACTTTTTTTCCTGCAAAAGGTTTTGTGTTTGTAAATTCTTCTTCTAACATTCTAAGAAGGTCACAATTTCTTTTTACCCATTCGATTTTTTTTGCGCCAGATTCGGCCAGGTTAATGTCTCTGATTTCGCTACTCATTTGTAATCTCCATTCTGCAGACTTTGAGAGAACTTTGCGGTTTCGTCTGCTATAGTTTATATGTTTATAGTTTTTCAAAGTTCCCAACCAGCCGAATTTTTATTTAAGTGATGGTCGTCTGTCCTATCATCACTGATATATTTTAAGAGGTTACCCTCAAATATCCACGCGGTTTCTATGTTCGCCTGCCACAAAAGCTTCAATGTTTTTATACACTTCGTCCAGACATCTGGTTCTGGCTTCCACACTTGCCCATGCCATATGAGGTGTAATCAATAACTTGCGGCTGTCTTTAATTTTGCCAAGAGGATTGGTTTTTTCCATGGGTTCCACCCCTAATACATCCAACCCCGCTCCGGCGATAATACCTTTTTCCAATGCTTCGTATAAATCTTCATCGTTTACCACAGGACCTCTGGCAACATTTACCAAAATAGCAGTAGATTTCATTTTTCTTAAAGTTTCTTTATTAATCAGATTTCTGGTTCTGTCGGTCAAAGGACAGTGAATCGATAGAATGTCAGATTCTTTTAAGAGCGTATCCAAATCTACCCGCTCATATTCTTTTGTTTCATTCTTTCCTGATGCAGAATAAAATATTACCTTACATCCAAAGGCTTTGGCAATAGATGCCACCTTTTTTCCTATATTTCCCAGCCCAATAATTCCCCAGGTCTTACCTTCCAATTCATTATATTTCTCGTCAAAATTAGAAAAACCTAATTGGTTACTATAAGCACCGGACTTCACATAATTATCATAATACCCTATTTTTTCCAAAACATACAATGCCAATGCAAAGGTATGTTGGGCTACTGCCGGGGTAGAATAATTTCTTACATTGGCTACTGCAATGTTTCTGCTTTTAGCATAATCCAAATCAATATTGTCATACCCTGTGGCTGTAACACATAAGAGCTGTACCTTAGGAGCATCTTTTAACATATCTTCATCCAGACGGCTTTTATTAAAAATAACTACATTGGCGTCCTTAATCCATTCTTTACAGGATTCTCTGTCTGCCACATCATGAGCTTCAAATTCTCCCAAATGCTCAAAAATAGACACATCCATATCCATTCCCACACTGTTTCGGTCTAACATAACTATTTTCATATCTTATTCCCCTCTGTCGGTGTAAAATGTATGCCCTTTTTACACTCACTGACATTACATTCCTATTGGGTCAAACACCGTAGAGATTATAACATGCAAAAAGCGGGTATGGCAACCTTTCCAAAAGATTTCCATCTCCGCTTTTTACCTTTTTAGGCCAAAATTTCCCTAAGTATTTCCTTTAACTCCAATTCCTCTGCTTCTCCAAAAACTTCTTTTACAGATTCAATACATTTTTCTTCTTTTTCCTCTGTCCTACAATAAAAATAAGGCTCTTTATTTTCCAAAAAATCCACCATATTCATTCGAATAATTTTCTTATTCTCTTCTAAATTGACAAAGGCAGATAAGGAAAAATGAACATACAACCCTAACAGGCTGATAATATAAAATGGCAAAACCTGTCCTAAAGTTTTTCCGCGGATAATTCCCAAACATGCTCCTACTCCGGCCAAAAAAATCATCAGCAGAAGTGCCTGTCCCGAAAAATGCTTCATCTGTACCATGTTAAATTTTCCAATACTAATCTGCTGTATTTTTCTATCCACAAAAACAGAACTATTGGCTATTTTACCTTCTTCTTTTATGTATTCTTCTATCCACTCACTGAAAAATTTTGTTTTTTCTGATTCCAGTTTCTCGGATTCTTTTACTATTTGCAACATATAATAAGCAATTAACAGCTGGCAGATTACACTGCATAAAAAAGAAATTCCTATTCCTAAAAACAGCCACCAATGCTCTCTGAAAAGTTCCTCCATCTTTTCCCTCCTTTTTGTAAAATAAGTATAAGAAACTTTTATTTAACAAACAATATTTTTGCTTTCTTAAGTATCGGATTTTTCCGACATTTTTTGTCTTTTTAAGTCAAAACAGTTCTGAAAAACAATACTGGAAAGACCTTACATTTTCTGCTATACTACCTATATTAATTATATCGTAGAAAAGAGGATTTCATATGAAATATAAAACACAGGGCGTATGCTCCAGCTTAATTGATATAGAAATGGATGGTAATATCATTAAATCCGTACAATTTACAGGTGGCTGTAACGGAAATCTTCAGGGAATTGCTGCTTTGGTAAAAGATATGTCTGCCGAAGAAGCCGTAAGACGTTTAAAAGGAATTCGTTGCGGTTTTAAAAACACCTCCTGCCCTGATCAGTTGGCAAAAGCTTTAGAAAGTATTATGACAAATAATTAAAATTATTTGAAAGGTCTTGTTATGAATAAAAAAATTGTATTCACCGGAGGCGGTACTGCAGGACACGTTACTCCCAACATTGCTCTTTTTCCTTATTTGAAAAAAGAAGGATATGATGCTTTTTACATTGGTTCCTACAACGGAATTGAAAAACGTTTAATAGAGGACTTTAACATTCCATACTACGGAATTTCCACCGGTAAGTTCCGCCGCTACTTTGATTTAAAGAATTTTTCTGATCCTTTCCGTGTCATCAAAGGTTACAGTCAAGCTTTGAAAATTTTAAAAGAATTGAAACCGGATATTGTATTTTCTAAAGGAGGGTTTGTTTCTGTTCCCGTTATCAGAGCTGCTGCCACTTTGAAAATTCCATGTATTATCCACGAATCGGATATGACTCCCGGCTTAGCCAACAAGTTGTGTATTCCCATAGCCACAAAAGTCTGTTGTAACTTTCCGGAAACTGTGAAATATGTTCCTTCCGGAAAAGCTGTTCTTACAGGTTCCCCCATTCGGACAGAATTAACCAAGGGAAGTAAATTGGCAGCTTTAGAATTATGCGGTTTTACAGCAAACAAACCGGTCGTTATGATTATCGGTGGTTCCCAGGGGGCAACCAGCGTTAATATTATGGTGAGAGAAGCTTTACCTCAGTTATTAAAGAATTTTCAGGTTGTTCATATCTGTGGAAAAGACAAAGTAGATAATTTAATGTTAACCATTCCCGGCTATAAGCAATTCGAATATTTAAAATCTGACTTAAAAGATGTCTTTGCTCTGGCTGATGTTGTTGTTTCCAGAGCCGGTGCCAATGCTATCTGCGAATTATTGGCGTTAAAAAAACCAAACCTTTTGATTCCATTACAGGTAGGAAGCCGCGGAGACCAAATTTTAAATGCCCGTTCTTTTGAAGAACAGGGATTCAGTATGGTGGTACGTGAAGATTACATTGATTGTGATATACTTACGGAAAAGATCAAAGAGTTATATGAAAATCGTCAGACCTACATTGATAAAATGTGCGAAAGCAATCAGTTGAATTCCATCTCAACTATTTTGGAATTGATAAAAGAATATAGCTTATAAAAATACTGTTACAGAACAAACAACTAAAGGTTTTAAGATATCCCGTTAGCAAACATGGGATACTTAAAACCTTTCTTTTTCAACACTATTCTTTATTTTAACTGTTCTGCAACAGCATCCATTTCTTCCGCTGTAAGCTGTGCCGGTTTCCAACCTATAGTCTGTCCGTCATCTACATATCTTGGAATTACATGCATATGGAAATGAAATACGGTCTGACCTGCCGGTTCCTCGTTATTCTGCACAAGATTTACTCCATCACAGTGTAACTTATCTTTCATTTTTAGGGCAATCTTCTGTGCCATTTTCATCACTTCTGCCCCGGTTTCTTCCGGTAAATCAAACAAATTTCTACAATGCTCTTTGGGAAGAATTAAAGCATGCCCCTTCGTAGCCGGTGCTACATCCAATACTACCCTAAATAACTCATTTTCCTCTATGGTTCTAGAAGGAATTTCTCCATTAGCAATTTTACAAAAAATACAATTATTATCTTTCATGATTCCTCTTCCTTTTCTTTTTGTTTATTTGGCAAAAGTAAATATCTGATCCAAAGTTCTCAAAATCCTAAAGTCACCTTTCATGGTCATTTCTCCTGCCATAAAAGCTCTTTGGAATGACATCCGTCCTGCTACGGCTCCACTTAATATTTCTTCACTGATATGAATTTCTACATCCGCCTTTTCCAACTCTCCGTAATACACTTCTAACTGCGAAGTGTCCACGTCTATGATTAAGGGCTTACTTTGATTGTTTATATAAAATTTATAAGTTCCTGAAAAGCCTGCCTGAGGTTTAAAATTTTCCTTGAATTCATTAATAAACAGGTTAGACTCTTTACCATCTTTGGTTTTCATCATTCCCCGAAACATACTTGCCAGCTCCTGCAAATCTTCCTTTTGCTGCTGAACATAATCTTCGTCAGATGCATATTGGGATAACTGTTCTGTTTCTTGAGGAGTAAGATTGATGGTTTTGGAAACCGCAACCTTCTGTTTTACCGCCTGATTGCTGGCAGGAAAACTAACCATTTTTTGATTTATGCTTCTATAGATATTCTCTGCTTTTTTCTCAATTAAATTACTATATTCATCATTTATTTCTAACATAGCGGAATCTGCAATATAGCCACACATTCCTGTACATGGAAGACCTCCCAAAATTTCCCATGCAACTCTAAGATTTAACTTTGCTTCTCTTTCCCCATAGGTTGTGGACATTACCACGGGACTCATATAAATGGTGGAGATTTTTTCCTTGTCTCCATACAACCAACAGGCATCCAAAAACTGCTGCATATATCCACCAATTCCATACCATTCTACGGTAGTTGCCAAAATAATGCCATCTGCTTCTTTTAAGGTCTGAGGTAAGGTAGTAATGGAATTCTTTAGTTCATGTAAATTGAATCGTTCTACATTTACATTTAATTCCTCAAATACTGCCTGCATCTTATTGAGGACATATAACGTAGGATCATCCAACAATCCTCTTCCTCCATAATAGATATTTATTTTCACTTATTTCATCCTCCCGGTAAATAATCACATTCACTGGCAAACTCAAACTCGCAAACCCGCACTTCGTGCTCTCTAATGTGCTATTAGATTATACTACACTAACTGTCACTTTACCAATAAGGATTTCATCATTTTTTTCAATTTCCTGGATTTCTCCATTTTTTATAGGTAATCCGTTTAAAAAGGTACCATTGGTAGAATTTAAATCCATAATACATATTTTATTGTCTTTTTGGATAAATCTGCAATGAATCCGGCTGACAGAAGCATCTGCCATAATCAAAGATGCCTCTTCTTTTAATTTCCCCACAGTACATGGAAAATCTTTTAATACAAATTGTTTTTTTCTTCCTCTCTCTTTCCATTGCAATTTTAAACATTCTTCATTTTCATCAGAATGAAAAAATACAGTTTCTTTCATATCTATTTCTATTTCCTGCATTTCTTCTGTTGGCGTTTGCGTTTTTATTCCCCCAAAAGATATCATAAAAGCAATTAGAAAAAGTATCGCCAAGGCTATACCGGATAGTTTCAGTCTAACAGATAACATAGGGAGAAAGCTTATGCTAAAGAAGAGAACCGCCAAAAGAAGAAAGACTTTTTTAATCTCTTTTCCTATCTTTTTTTCAGTAAACTGCTCCTCTTCTACCTGTTGTAAATAGGAAGGAATCTTGGACATACTGCTTTTTTCCTCATAAGCATTTGTCTCTTTTGTTTGAATCTGCTCTATATTTCCTATTTTTTGTCTTTTCAGTATACTTTCTTTTTCCAAAATAGCCATAAATTGATACAATGAAAAATGAGCTTGACTTTGCTGGCGGTAAAAAAGATAGGCCGCATTTACACCATTCTCATCCCTATGATTTATTTTTTCCAAAAAAAATTCTGCCAGCTTATGTAACTTTTTTTCCTCCGAAAACCACGGAAGAATCAGTACATATAAATTGTTGTTTTCCAAATCTCTAAAAATAAACTCCGGATCCATAATTACCATATTTTCATGCAACAAATAACTTCTTACTTCTTCCAAAATACAAGTCATTTCTTGAAAAAAGGTAATCATATCCTCTAACTGCCATTCTTTTTCCTGATATTCCTGTTGTAAATTTCTTTTCCCTTCAATATCTACGTACAAATAACCCTTTCCGTCTTCCATACGTTTCTGACAGGAAAGAACTCCTGAAATCTTATTTTTCATTAGCATTTTAAAAGGATACAAATTTGTATCTGTATTTTCAGGAATTTCTATCATCATATAGTTGCCATATAAATCATTCCGATATCTTACTTTCATTTATTTTTCTTACTCCCCTTATAATACCCACAGGATTTATCCTGCCTGCTTTTGCCTCGCTTTCTATGCGCCACAGCCTGTTTACAAAGGGAATCCCCTCCATAAGCGGCACTTCCATCTTCATTTCTACTTTTACTTTAATTTCATTAAAAGAGATTACAATATCTTGCACCAATTCTCCTTCTCCCAATATTTTTTCTTTTCCCAACTGTTGCAACTGTTCCTCTACATATTTCTTTATCTGTGAGGAATTTGCCTGGGTTAATTGACTTCCCCGCAAAGCGGCTATATAAGACATCTGCCTTATAACACTGGCATTATACAAATAGAATCCTAAATAAATTACAAAAATAATTCCGCTTAAAACAATAGGAAACACCAGCGCCGCTTCTATCGTCATGTATGCTTTTTTTCCTCTTTTATCCATGCTGTAATCCCCACCATAAAGTATGAGCTATCCATAAAAACGGAAGAAAGGGAATTTGACATTCTTTAAATGCTTTTTTACTACTTAATAATAAAATGGAGAATATCAATAGCAGAACAAAGGTTATCCGTAAAAGAAACCAAAGTTCTCCAATACTAAAATAATTTCCTAAAACCCATAATAGCAATCCATCCCCAAAACCGATTTTTTCTTTCCACAGCTTTGCCAAAAACAGAAATATCACTGCAGGAATCCAAGCCATCATTCTCTTTTTAAAAGAAAAATCCCCCATTAATATTTCTAATATACAAAATGCCAATCCTCCCACTGCTCCTACTGCCAAATATATATTTCCTATCTTTCTTTCCTTTATATCCTGCCATGTTCCCCAAAATAAATACAAATTTACTATGATTTCTTCCATTGATTTATCCACACTTTTTACAAGGAGTTTCTTCTTTTATTCGGGAAATCGGTACCCTATTAACCGTTCTTTTAATTCCTCTGCATCCGGTTGTTATATGATAGCGATTCCCATAAGCTGTAACATAAACAACAGTTATCATACTGTCACTTTTGCAATACTCACAGGGCAGATACCGCTCTCCTGCCTCATTTCTTTTATCATTTACAGAACCTGCATCTGTTGCCTGTATGGACAAGCATAAATAACTACATTCTCTGTTTTTATGATATACCTCTCCATATTCCGTTATGTAAACCATATTTTCTTCCTGCTTCCATTCCCCCAATCCTGTAACATCATATCCTGTCCATGACTTTACTACACACCGGGTATCAATCTTACACGTTGGCATTGCAAAAAAGGAAAAAGGCGCTTTCACCCAAGCGGTATTTTGCAATCTGATAATCCCTTCCTCTTCTTCCATTACGCCCTTTGCCAAATAAGAATATCCAGCTATTTTCTTGCCTTGTTGTTGTAATGTAACTAAATTCTGTGTATAAGTCATAAAAAGAGAAATAATAGAAAATATATTTACCATAAACAACAAAAAGAAGGATAAGGAAAGAGAAGCTTCCAGACACATGGATGCCTGATAATAAGAAGGGGCAAAAGAGAATGTCCTTTTGACTGTTTTCATTTTTATGCGTTTAGGTTTGTTTCTAATGTCACTTTTGTTGGGGTTATTTTTCATGTGACATGATTGGAGAGAAGCTTTGAAACTGTTTATTTGTATCAAGAAAATTTGTTTTTGCCAAAAGAACATCCTCTTTCCCCCCTTCTTATTCATATTGATATGTGCGTGTTATTTCATATCCTTTTCCATAACCACTGCTGACATTAACTTTTGCTTTTACGGCATCGATGCATCCATCCATTTGAAAATATTCATTTCCTTCTGTAATACGGATATCCATTTCACAAAGATCCATAAATCCATATAAAAGTTCTTTTTCCTCCTTTAGGGACATAAAGAATCTTAAATAATCTTCATAATCTATCCCCTCATTACTAATTTCATATTGGTTTAAAAATGCTGTAAACATAGGTAAATTAACTAATGGAGTATTCCAGCTTTCTTTGGTTTTTACAAGAGGAAGTTTATTTCCATCCATTAAAATCTTCACATCTTTTACACTCTCTGCATAACTCCATGCAAAAAGTATGGTGCTTTTCACCGCATCTTTAATTTCCGGTGAAAAAAGCAATAAACTGACTACCAATGCCAAACTTTCTGCTTCTGCCATTTTCCCGGAATCAGACATTAAATAAACAAAATTCACGACTTCCCTGATATGTAAAATTTTATTCACTGCAGCTTCCAGATTATCTAAATCGCAAGCATTTCCAAAAAGCAAATATTCTATCTGATATTTCAGAACAGAGGGTTCTTTTTCTGAGCTATAAAAACCACACTTTTCCATAAAATATTCCCAAAGCAGATAGTTTTCCAATATCTTATCTATGGCTGTTTCCTTTTCTCTCAAAATACCCACCCCTCGTGAAATCTCTCTATGACTAAAGTAATATTCCGGATGAATAGTCATCGCAGAAACTTCTGTTTTGGGTGGAACTACCAATCCCAAAATCCCTTGTGCCTTAACTTCTTTTACATAATCTGCAGGATTATCCAGCCCTATGGGAACTTCTTCTGCTCCTTCCTTTATCATTTCGTCTTTCTTTTGCTCTATTAACCGCCGTAAATTCCCATCCGCCATATCCCATTCTTTAGAAAAATCTTTTGATAAATAACCATCTTTTTGCAAGATTCCAAATTCAGATAAGAATTCCTCTGCCTTATCTATTCCTGTCTTATCTTTCATGTAATCAATAATCTGATCCTTTAAAACCTGTCCTTTATCATCACCGGCATATTGATAACATTCAAAGGTAACATTATCGCAAACTAAATTGGTAAAATCCAAAACTTCATACCAATTTTTTTCTTCTTTACGAAAATTTTCATTCATATAATATTGCAATCGTTCTTCACTGCGTTTCACGTCCGGTCTTCCTTGCCCATAAGATGTATCCAGAAAAAATAAGTCGTATTGCTCCAAAAGTTGTCTGTGATATTCTCCAAAAACGGAATACAAGCTTAGATCCATAACTCCTTCCGTTTCTACCCGCATGGTTTCATTTCTGACTGCCTCTAATAAAAGAAATACCAAAGTTATCATAATCCCTAACGTTAAGGTTAAATATAACGTGATATATCCCTGCTGCTTTTTTTCCATTAGATTTTATTTGCCTGTTTTACTATTTTTTCAAAAATAGATTCTACCAACTTAGTTAACTGTTCCTTAAAAATCATAACCAGACTAATTAAAACTACAATAATCAGAATGATTTCCACAGTACCCATTCCATCTTCTTCTTTCCAAAATTCTTTCCATGTCTTTAACATATTTTTCCTCCTTTTTATTCTTAAATTTGAAATGAAAATAACGCCGGAACCATAATAAATACCATTACAATTCCTAACATAAGAATCATAGGAAACAACAATTTTGTCCCCATTTCCTCCCCTTTTTTCTGCATGATTCTTTTTTGTTCTTCCCCTGCTTTTATGGCTTCATTTTTTAATTCTTCTAAAATATGATTTCCACCTTTATATAAATGTTGTATCAGCATACCTGACATCTTTTTATAACAAGGCAAAGAACATCTTTTTCCCAAAAGCTCATACCCTTCTTTCTCCGGCATTCCATTTTTTATTTGTCTGCAAATATAGGACAATTCTTCATATAAATAAATTTTATCCCTGTGGGATACTTTCCGGTAATCCTCCACCATATGAAACATAGCCGCTCGAATACTCAATCCGGCTTCCAACAACAAAATTAATTTAGTAATAAATTCAGGAAAGGAATCTTGTAATTGTTCCCTACGTTTTGCCATACAGTTCTGAATTTCTTTATCCTTTTCATAAGCTATAAATGGAATTAGAAATACAAATAGAATACCTAACACTAGCGCCCTGTGTTCCGGCGGATGTCGCCATTGTAGAATTTTATTTTCAAAAGCTTTTGGCAAATAAAATCGATTACTGTCTCTGGTATCGGATTCCTCCACTTTCAATTGCTGCTCCAAAGCAGTAACAACATCTTGTGCTTCTTCCCGTACTATCCGGCTGGTAAGTAGCTTTTCTTTTTTCCAATCCTCATAGATAAAAACTGCCTTTAACTTAATGATTTCGTCCACACTTTTGTTTATATCTATTAAATGTCCCTTTTCATCTATAAATCCTTCAGGTGTACTTGTCCATTGAATGACAAAGGGATATCCTTCCATTTCTTCTATAAATTCCAAATCCGAAGTAACTTCTTTTAAACTTTTATTGTCTTTTTTTATAGATTCTTCTAATGCATTACTTGCTTTCAAAAACAAAATTTCCAACTCTTCTTCTGAATATATTTTAGGGTATAAATCAAATGCTATTTCCTGCCATTCTCCTTCTTCTGTTTTAAACTGTAACCTGATATTTTCTTTTCCTTCTCCGGCTTCGTTCCGGGAAATTCCATAATCTCTTTCCAGCGCACTATCATTTAAATCCTTAATAAAACACAACAGGATTAAGGTAACTCCTGCAACAATGATAAGAAAAATTTCCTTGTGTTTCTTTTTATAATACTCCTTGACCAATTTTTCGGGAGCTTGTCCTATATAAAGTTGTGACAACTGTTTCCTAAGTTTTTCTCTATTCACCGCTTCTCCTTCTTAAATTTCCGTAACTCTTTCTGATAAGAGAAATGCAAAGATATAGATAACCAAACAAACCGTCATAACGATTATTCCTGCCGGATTATGATATAAAACATCAAAATATCCTTTGGAAGTCAAGTTCATATAAAAGAGAATAAAGAACGGAACAACACACATAATTCTGCTTTCTATTTTTTTACCATGTATTAAAAGCTCTATTTCCTGCTTGATTTCTATCTCCCGGTTAATACTGTCTATAATTTTTAGTATAATTTCACCCCAACCATTCCCCATTTTGTGAGCAATGGAATAAATATCCGCAAAGTCCTCCACTGCGCTGTTAGGACAACGCTTTCCCAAATCCCACAATAAATGTTCTAAGGTATCACCGTTAGAAAGTCCCTTCGCTATCCCATCCAGCTCCCATACCATATCACAACCGATGCCATATAACTCCGTCATATAAAAACGACTTTCTAAAAAGGAATTTTCCAAAGAATATCCTGCCTGCAAGTTCGTTTGAACCGATAATAAAGTTTCTTTAAATTGCTGTTCTAATCTGCTTTTTCTTTTGTTTCTGGCTCTTTTTATTTTTTCTTTTCCATAAAACCAAACTCCGGGAAAAAGCACCGGTATTGCCCAAAAGCTTCTATAAAAAAAATAAGCAAAAAGACTTTCTATACTAATCCATTCCAAAAGCCACTGTAACTGTATTTTCCTGTCCGGTTTCCACTCCTCATAATTTGTTCTTTTTATACCTTTCTTTTTAGAAGGGTGGCTCCACTCCTGCAGTTTCCATTTTATAGATGTGTATAAGTCTTCCAACTCTTTCCAGCTTCCCTTCTACTTTTTTACTTTTCTTTTCCGAAGTTTCCCGAAACTTAAATAAGGGGTTTAATACAATTTTTTCTTTTTCCATACCCTTTATCTCAGAAATCTCCAGAACTTTTCTGCTTTTATCCCTCATTCTTCCCAAATGAATAATTATATCCACGCCGGAAGCAATTTGTCTGCGGATTGCTTCCACAGGAAGTGCAGCGGACATCAAAATCATATTTTCCAGTCTAAGCAACATATCTGCTGCACTATTGGCATGGGCACTGGACATACTTCCGTCATGGCCACAATTCATGGCACTTCCAATCATATCTCCTGCCTCTTCTCCTCTTACTTCTCCTACAATGATTCTATCGGGACGCATTCGCAGGGATGTTTTTATCAAATCCCGGATAGTAATCTGATTTCCTCCTTCCATATTGGCATTTCTTGTTTCCATGGAAATCAGATTTTCAATGCCTATAATCTGTAATTCTGCGCTATCCTCAATGGTTATAATTCTTTCATCTCCCGGTATATATTGGGAAAGTGCATTCAAAAAAGTGGTTTTTCCGCTGCCTGTTCCCCCACTGATAATAATATTGTATTTCGCAGTCACTGCCTTTCTTAAAAAATCAACAGCTTCTTCACTAACAGCTTCCAGTTCCACCAATTTTTTCATAGTAATAGGCTTTGAGGAAAATTTTCTTATGGTAAGAATGGGACCATTTAATGCAATGGGATTTAAAACCACATTTACCCTTGCTCCCTGCTTTAACCTGGCATCTACAATAGGTGTGGACTCATTTACACTCCGGTTACACTGAGACACAATTTGATGAATTACCTGTAACAGCTTTTCCTTGGATTCAAACCTTAAATTTGTTTTAGAAATTCTTCCCTGCTTTTCCACAAATATAGCATCTTCCCCATTTACCATAATTTCTGTAATTTCCTCATCATCAATAAAATCCTGTAAAATGTCCAGCTTTCGAAAGGAATCAAAAATTTCTTTTCCCATCTGTTTTCTCTGTTGTAAGGAAAACGAATATTTTTTCTCTTTTTCCAATAAATACTTACTTATTAAATCCTTCAGCTGCTCATCACTTAATTCTTCTCCAAAATCCAAATCCTCCATAATTTTTTTCTGTAACTCTAAGACTCTATCTTTTTCCTCTCCCATTTACTCCAAATCCTCCTCAATTCTTTCCCTCACATACTCCGCTAATTCCGTAAAAGTTAACTGTAGTAGTCCCGGGGGCAAATTTTTTATGAGAGGAATGGTACAATGTCTGGTTTTTTTCCACACATCTTCATAATTACATTTTTTTAATACTTCTTCATACTGGGCTATTTTCGCCATGGAAAATCCGTCCTCCCTGCTTAACGTGTATACCACATCACACAGCCTTAAAATATCAAATAATCCCTGTACCGCATCTGATAAATCCAGTATCAGATACTCATAATCACTTCCTTTTTCTATTTCCTGAAATAATTGAATCCATTCATCCCCACTTACAGAAACAAAATCCAAAAAAGAATCAAAGGGTGGAAGGATATCCAATCCTCCTGCTTTCTCTGCCATACTTCCCATACGATAAATAAATTTTTCCTTGGAATTTTGAAGATAATAGATTAATTCGGACATATCTGTAGAAAATTCTTTTTGTAAAAGCTGTCCCAAACCGGAATAACTTTCCATATTCAGATATAACACTTTATGCTTTTTGCCAAGAAGCTGTCCCAAAACAAATGAAAATGAAGTTTTTAAACATTTTCCTACCGGTGAATATATTCCTATGAGTTTCATTTCTTTACTGTTTGAAATGCTTCTTCCCAAAACACCTTCTTGAAAAAGCCAATCTAACAGCTCTTTTATTATGCGTTCACAGGATTGATACTTCTCTATTATCTTTATATCCTTAATTTCTTTTTCACAATCCTCTCCTAGGATTAAGATGTGTTCCACTGGCACCGTCTTAATATCCTCCGAAAAATCCTTTTGAGCAATTAAGGCTACTAAAATGGGATGATTTTTTGCATATTCTTTTAGATTATTTTCCGAGGAAAACATCTGTACTTGAAAAGGAAATCCTTTTTTATTGCTAAAATAGTCTACTAACTGATAGGCATATTCTGTTTCACTGTCACAGACTGCCAAAATATGATTCACTTAAAAAACACCTCCTATATGAAGTAATACCCCGATAAAAATTGGAATGGCAAAATGAATTTTAGATTTGTCATATTCAGAACCGGAATTCGTTCTTCCTTTGGAATCTAAATAATAATACCGAAAATGTCCCTGACAAAAACACTCCTTCAGATAAGATAATAAATAGGTAATACGTTCCCAAAAATTCTCATAACGAATCAGAGAAACTATAGAAATAACCGCACCCAAGAGAAATGCCATAAAGATACAGAACAGTACTTCCATAAATGGAAAGTAAAATCCCAACATAGAAAATAATTTAATGTCACCGGCTCCCAAAACACCGATTTTATAAAGAGGAAACAAAACTATTACAGGAAAAACAATTCCCGGAATAAAACTTAAAATTTCTCCTAAAAGTAACAGCCGGATTGTTCCATAGCCACATCCTACGAGAACCAAAGCATTTGGAATTTTTCCACGATAAAAGTCCCAAACTGCTGCTAAAAGTAATAACAATACTAATACAATCAGTATTCTCACCTTCTTCCTTATGAACTTATACTTTGTGAATTTAAATTATTGATTTTTAATAGATTGGTTTTAGAAATTTCTAAATGAGGCGTGTCTATCCACGCCCTAAAGATTTTTAATTTGTGATTTTGAGTATATACTTTTGTCTTCCTTTTGTCCATAGGACTTTCTCAAAAAAGTAAACTTTGTTACTTTTTCACAATAAGCTGTAAATTTTTATCCCATAAAGCAAGACAACACCAGGAAATCCAAGTATTCCGCTTGTCAAAACCGTTCCCGGATTTAAGCCCACAAACATAGAATATCCTTCCATTTTCATCCACTGATTTATTCCAAAAATAAACAGGCTTCCACTAATACTTCTCAAAACAAAATTTAAAATCAGATGAGAATTAGTTTTTGTTGCAATAATTAACATTACCATTCCCAAAACTGCAATAATAAGAAATGCTCCCTGATAAATTTCCATCAAAACCCCCACAAATTTTAACTGTGTTAACACTTTGTACCTTTACATCATATGTATACCATAAGAAAAAAATTACACGCATATATTTTCCCTTATTTGACTATACTTTCATAAGAAGATTTTTCCTTTTATGGTTATGGGTACCATACAAAACCCAAATACAAAACAAGGAGCCGATGTATTTTCCATTACATCCATTAAAAACATGAAACTTAATTTATCTCTTTCACCACGACCTGAACATAAAGAAAAGCCAAAAACGTTACGGGAATGTATTCTGGAAGATTTAGAAAAGACCAAATACGAATTAGAAACCGCATATTGCGGTTTTGACAATGTAACCGATCCGGATCTGATTGACTGTTACATCTATGAAGTAAATGCGGTTATGAAAAGATACCGCTATCTGTTAAATCAGGCAGCGGCTCTTTCGCCACTGCCTGAAGAAGAAACTGTTCCATTAAACACAGAAGCCCCTATTGGCGCCTTGGTCGGATAAATTTACATTTAAACTGCTTTTTCCATAAGTAAGACCTGCATACACAGTTTGTGCATTTTCCAT
The DNA here is from genome assembly GCA_017555455.1 of Lachnospiraceae bacterium. Taxonomy (GTDB): domain Bacteria; phylum Bacillota; class Clostridia; order Lachnospirales; family Lachnospiraceae; genus SFDP01. Next base: position 2,951 of record JAFZGJ010000154.1, on the reverse strand, counting down.
GATAGGAGCGGAAGTATCTTGAACTGCAATTTGTTCAAAAGATTCTTTCAGCTCCTGAATCATTTTCATCACAGGTAATACTTTTTCTTTATCCTTCTGTACTCCTGCAGAAGTAAGTTCTCTTTTATAAAAGAAATATAACCCTTTTAAAATTCCTGCAATTTCATATTCCATATGCAAAGATTGAATCAATTCATCAATACAATCTTTTGCACGTTCAATGTTCCACCTATATGTAACAAACTCTTCTTTTTCAAAGGCTTCTAAGGAATCCTCTAAGTATACCAATACCATATCATAAAGAATTACAATCATCTGAGTTTTATTTGCTCTTGTAATCCGCAATGTAAACTCCTGCTTTTGTTCCTTTTTCATTACCTATAATTCCTTTTCTTTTTAAATCTGATATTATTGTTTTCTTATCTAAACTTATTGTAACAACTGTAATACCTGAGAAGGACGTTCATTTGCCTGTGCCAGCATGGAAGTAGCAGCCTGGGAAATCACCTGATAACTGCTATATTTTGTCATTTCTGTAGCCATATCCACATCCATAATTCTGGAATAAGCACTTGTCATATTTTCACTGGTAATATCTAAATTAGTTGTAGTATGTTCCAAACGGTTCTGATACGCACCAAGGGAACTACGAATAGAGGACACAAAGGAAATAGCATTGGCAATTTCATCAATAGCTTTTCCGGCACTTTCCTCCGTTAACACATCTGTATGTGTAAGACCTAAATTTTTCTTAGTAATTGGTGGCATGCATAGTTCTAAGGTCTGATCTTCGTTAGCTCCTATCTGAAGAGTCATGGAACCAATACCGGTTAAATCCAATCTTATATTTTCTAATGGTTTTTCCTGACCCTGTGGAACCGGTTGTTGTGCTAATTCTTTATTTATTGTCAGTTTAATTTCAAAACCATCTTTTGCTGTTATGGTCATTTGATCATATTGATATGTGATTTTTTCGATTTTGATATCTTTACCGTCAGGGTTTTTAATAGATTCCACTTTATTTCCCTGATCATCCAAAATTTGGGTTTTATCTGTTAAATATCCCTCTTGATCATAATCCGGCTCTATAATTCCGGGAATTACATATTCTCCATATATCATACCTTCTTTGTAATAATCCACAGTAACCGCCGGTTTATTGGAATATCCTTTTAAATCAAAACTTCCATCTAACAAATTCTGTCCGTTAAACTGGGTTGTCTGACCAATTCTTTCCACTTCGTCTTTTAATGCCTGCATTTCCTCATCAATCTTTTCGCGATCATCATCTGTCAGGGTTCCGTTAGAGGATTTCACTGCAAGCTCATTCATTCTCTGTAAAATATCGTGTACTTCAGACATGGCTCCATCAGCAATCTCTACAATAGATATTCCGTCATTGGCATTATCTCCTGCTACATCCAACCCTCTTAACTGTGCATTCATTCGTCTGGACATAGCCAATCCCGCCGCATTATCCTTTGCATGATTGATTTTATACCCAGATGATAAACGTTCCAAAGATTTCGATAATGCAGAATCATTTCTTGCCAATGCATTATTTGCAATCATGGAAGATACGTTATAATTTATAATCATTTTTAAGCCTCCTTAATTCCTTTAACATAATAAATAAATTCTTTTGCCACTTTGTATAAGAGAGAAACGTTTATATTTTTATCCCTCTCTTTTTGATCTGCAAAATTAATATCCAGCTTTTCATTTACCCCAAAGAACATGGATTTTAATTCAGTTTTACTATCCTTCAAAGCCTCAGTCAAGGCTTTCTGTAAGTCACTCATGTTGTTTTGCAAAAGTGTTTTTCCATCCATATAATCTGTTAACACTGAACCCTCTAAGCCATAATCGGTTTCTATAAATCTTGCTTCCACATGACCTAAATTTCCTGTTTCAAAGGTTATTTTCATTTCTCTCTTCTGAGCAGTTCCATGAACAATTTTTAAATTAATGGAGGTAACTCCGTCTTCAAACTGCACCGGAATTTCATAATTTTCTTCTTTGGAAAGACTTCCTGCAAGAGAAAGCTGTTTATATACAGATTGTATTTCTTTCACATCAATATGGCCTAAGCTTTTCTGTTCTACGGTTTCTTCCAAAACCTGTTTCATATGAGAAATTACTCTTTCATAGGAACTTTCTCTGCTTTCCTCTTTTTCCATAGAAGAAAGAAATTCTTCCGCTTCTTCCAAAATCCCCTTTTCCAATCGGTTGATTTCACCTTCTGAAAGTTTCTTTTCTAATTCTATTATCTTTTTAAAAGCACTTCCTCTTTTCCCGGTTAAAAGCATGGAGCTTTGCATATTGTCTAAAGTCACCGTCTGATGATACATTTCCAAATAATCTTTTTCTTTTCCGGTCAGTTTAGAAATTTCCCGGATATCATTCATTCGATTTTCTAAAAGTTCCTTTTCCAGATTTTGGTCTGTTTGAAGGTCATGGACCTCTTTCATTACCTGATCAGGTGTTTTTTCACTCTTATGAAAACTTAAAGCCGCTTGAACGGAAGCTATACCATTTTCAATCTGATCTGAAATGGAACTTCCTTTTTTATTGACTTTTACAACCGTTTCTGTGGAGTCATTAATTTTTATATCGGTATTTTTTGCTTTTTTTGTACGGACAGCAGACAGTAAATTGGAAAAAGTAATTTCTGCATTTTGATTTACCAAACTTCCAATTACGGCACCTTCACTTTTTTCAATCTGTCGGAACAAACGATAAACACCGATATAAGCTTCTTTTACAGCTTTTGTAATATCATTTCTTTTTTCTAACTTATACAAAAACTCACTGTATTTTTCCGTATCGTTTTCAAAATCATTTTCACGCTCTGCAATAAACTTTTCCAGTTCTTTCATAGACATCTGTAAAGGATTCTTTCCTTCCCGAATCATTTCCAGTGTCATTCCCGGCTTCATTTTATCGATAAT
>JAFZGJ010000153.1 GCA_017555455.1 Lachnospiraceae bacterium | reverse complement strand
CATGCCAATATTAAATCATATTCACTAAATGTTCCCGGTGTATAATATTCATAAAATCCCGGATATTCTTCATCTGCAATGGCCAATATCTTCATTACTATTCTCCCTGCGTTTCTGTTTTTGGGGCTCCCGCACTTTTTACAGTTTCCTTCCCCTCTTCACTTAATGCTTCATATTCCGGAATTTTTCCTTCAATATTTTCCAAAAGCCAGTCAATATCGATAATCTCCTGCAAACTCAATACTCCATCTGTCCCTTTCGGCTGTCCACCGTTCTGTGTTTTAATAACACCCTGAAATGGTTTAAAGCTTCCGTTACAAATAGCATCCTGCAATACACCTACCAATTTTTTCACACTATCCGGCAAATGATTGGAACAAATAAGTTCTACTACTCCCGCTGACATTCCCCAATAATAATTTAATGCCTTCTTACTGGATTCATACTCTGTCCGGAATGTTTTATTCATCATACTGCGGATCAGCTTCTCATAATAAACGCCCCAATTCCATATAGGCATAGCAAGATTTACTTTCTTCTCATCTTTATATTCGTACAGTCCGAAGGCACTTCTTTCTTCCCCCTCCGGTTTTTTTAAATCCTGGGAAGAAATAATACGGATACCTTTTTCTTTCAGTCGATTCTCTGCTGCTTCTGCCCCGTTAATACAGGACCAGTCCAGATATACTTTTGCTCTTGGATTCACCATTTGTACCCCTAAAGCAAATGCATTAATTCCCGCAATCTGACCATAAATAGGATAATCACACAAATATCCTACCTTATTTTCATCTGCCATTGCCCCGGCAATAGCACCAATTAAAAATTTAACCTCATACATTCTGGCATAATAAGTACAGATATATCTATGGGGTTTATTCAGGGAGCAGTTAAAAATCGTCACTTCCGGATATTCTACTGCCACTGCCAAACTTGCAGGAAGTAATTTTGCAGAAGTAGTAAAAATAATATTATTTCCGTCTGCAATGGCCTGCTCCAAAATTTTCTGCGGTTCTTTATCCATGGCATCATCATAAGCCCTTGTAATAACATCCCCGTCAAATACTTTTTGAGTATATAACCTGCCCAGTTCATGTCCATAGATCCAACCGGAAGTAACCGGATTTTTATCATAAATAAAGGCAACCTGTTGCTGTTTTCCTTCATTGTCTCCAAATATTTTTTTCCAGAAATTCTGCTTACGATTATCTTGATGTTCTTCCGGTACTTCTTTCAAATCAATGTTTTCTGCTTCTTCCAACAAACATACTTCTTCCCATATTTTTAACAAAGACTTCTTAATCTGTTCATTGCTTTTTGATGTCAAATCCAAAAAACCATATATTTTCAGATATGTAAGCATGGCATCGGAAGGCGTTACATCTACACTTTCACCATTCAACTCATGAAATGCCTTTTTCAAGTTATAAAATGCTGTTTTAAAATGAGATCGGTCATCATCATTCCATGCTTCGTTAGGCGCTTTTCCCATTAATTTTTGAATTTGTTTGAAACATCCCAAATCAGAAAATTCCAAATAATTTATTTTACTGCACTCATAAAAATCCAACATTTCATAATAAATCTCTACCTCTTTACTGCCATCTCTTACAGGTAATACACGATACACTTCTGCCGGAATAGTTACCGCATCAAAAAATTTTAATACACTAACTCTTTTATTTCCTTCCTGGACATAATAACGGTTCATATATTCGTATGCTTTTATGCTATCATGAATTCCTTCTTCCACATGAGACTCACAAAGACTTTCCCATTTAACTCCAAACTCGGTATCTGCTGCCAATAACGGCATGAAATTTCTTGCAAAAGCATTTGCCCTGGATGCAGTTTTTGTTCCCACAATCCATTCTGTAGGCACCTGCATAAGTCCCAAATATATTTCCGTTATAATTTTATCTGAAGAAACAATCTCATCCAAGGCCGGTAAATAAGGATCGATGCCTTCATTCATACACATCTTTTTCTCTCTTTGGCCCTTTTTCATTGCTTCTCTATAAAATTCATCTGCCATAATCTCCTCCAAATTTCATTTTTTTAATCATAGTATTTTTAGCTATTTTATGTCAATAAACGGATTCAACAAAAAACGGTACAGAACGCAACTCATTCTATACCGCTTTTATATCTTTATTTAAAAATTCCTTTTTTCTTTTTTGGTGTAGGACCGGATGTCTCCCCACCTGTCAAACGTTTTGCTGCATTTAAACTATCTCCGCTTTCTTCATCAAATTTACGAAGAAGCTCTTTTGCTTCATGAGATAATTTATCCGGTACCTGAACCACTAAGGTTACATAATGGTCCCCACGCATATCTTTGTTACGAAGAGAAGGTACACCTTTTCCTTTTAATCTTACTCTGGTATCAGTCTGTGTTCCGGCTTTTACGTCATAGATAACTTTACCGTCTACCGTATCAATTACAACCTCACCACCTAAAGCAGCTACTGCAAAAGATACCGGAACTGTAGAATAAATATTGTATTCCTGTCTCTGGAAAATCGGATGACGTCCTACAATTACTTCTACCAATACATCTCCTCTTGGGCCGCCATTTATTCCCGGTTCCCCCTGACCCGTGAGACGCTTACACTGACCGTTATCAATACCTGCAGGGATATCCACTGCAAAGCGTTTTCTCATTGGAATGTATCCGGAGCCATGACAATCGGTACATTTTTCTTTGATTACTTTACCTGTTCCCTGACAATCAGGACAGGCCTGCACATTACGGACTGTTCCGAAGAAAGACTGCTGTGTAAATACTACCTGACCTTTACCGCCACACTTGCTACAGGTTTCCGGACTGGTTCCGGGTTTTGCTCCGGTACCATGACAGGTTTTACATTCATCTTTTGTATTTAATTCAATTTCTTTTTCACAACCAAAAACAGCCTCTTCAAAAGTGATTCTTACACTGGTACGAATGTTACTTCCTTTCATAGGACCATTATTGGCTCTGCCACCACTTCTGCTTCGTCCGCCGCCAAAAAAGTCACCAAAAATATCACCGAAAATATCGCTAAAGTCAGCACCACCGAAATCAAAGCCTCCGAATCCACCGGCACCACCGCCTGCACCACCATCAAAGGCCGCATGACCGAATTGGTCATACTGACGGCGTTTTTCAGCATCACTTAATACAGCATATGCTTCAGAAGCTTCTTTAAATTTCTTTTCTGCTTCCGCATCTCCCGGATTCATATCCGGATGATATTTTTTAGCCAAAACTCTATATGCCTTTTTTAAAGCAGCATCATCGGCATTTTTATCAACACCTAAGACCTCATAATAATCTCTTTTCTGTTCTGCCATATGTTCCTCCATACACGAATCGGCTGCTACGGAAAACCGCAACAGCCTGTAAATTCGTTACTTTTCTACCTATACTTCTCTGAAGTCTCCATCAATGATATCATCATCTGCTGCATCTGTTGCAGAGGCACCACCCATATTAGACATATCAGGACCTGCCTGACCTGCTGCCGCCTGAGCCTGTTCATACATTTTTGCAAACAAACTCTGAGCACCTGTCATAAGTTTTTCCTGGGCTGCTTTCATTTCAGCCACCTGATCAGCTGTCATTTCCTGATCTTTTGTTCTTTCTAACATATCTTTTAATGCATTTAAATCAGCTTCTACATTAGCTTTTTCGTTAGCATCAATCTTATCACCGGCTTCTTTTAAAGCTTTTTCTGTCTGGAATACAAAGGAATCAGCTTCGTTTCTTGCATCAATTGCTTCTTTTCTTGCTTTATCCTGCGCTTCATATTCAGCAGCTTCTTTTACTGCTCTATCGATTTCATCATCAGACATGGAAGAACCTGCT
>JAFZGJ010000152.1 GCA_017555455.1 Lachnospiraceae bacterium | reverse complement strand
TTTTGAGATTAATAATTAATTTGTACATTTGTGGTAACGTTTTTCAGTGTAAATTTGCGGTAAAAACCATGTTTTTTATAAGATAATTTTTTATTCCGGATTTATAAATGGAAAATAGTAACTTATGTGCGGTAACTTTTGCAAAAAAATAGACAGAATATACCCTTATGGAAATGGCTTTTTCTGAGCCAATGGATATATTTCTGTCTTTTATATGTCTTTTGGAATATATTGATGGACAGACTATAGAAGATTTTATGAAAGGTTATGATTGGTTTTCTGAGATAACTCTAGATGAAATTTTTGTTCAATTAATAGATGGTTTTTGTTATATAGAAAATCATGGTATTTTACACCGTGATATAAGAGAAAGTAACATTTTGATTGATAAAACAGGCCTTGTTAAAATTATTGATTTTGGAATAGGAAAAACTTTTGATAAGAATTTATCGCACGCAGAGGAAGATAGTTTGGTTGCTATCATTAATAGGAAAAATTCAGATACATTACCACAAGAATATTATGATGGAATTTATACTTCTCTAACGGATATGTTTTATTTGGCAGAGTTATTTAGCAGATTAAAAAAACAAATAGAAGACCCATTTATAGAATTTTCGTATGATGAAATATTATACAAAATGATGCAGAAAAATCCAAAGGATAGGTATAAAAGTTTTAATGATGTTAAAATGGCGATTGGAAAAAATGACTTTGTAAATATGAAAATATCTGAGAGTGATAAGATTACATATCAGTCTTTTGTAAATGCAATATATAGATCCATTAGCAAATTTCAGGGTGAGAGAAAATTTAATAATGATCCAGAGTTATTCATCCAGAGATTAGAGAGTGTGTTAAAAAATAATTTGTTTGAGGAAAAGATTCAGAATATATCCGAAGTGATAAGTTGTCTCGTATTTAGTTCGTATACTTATTATCCAAAGGAAAGTGTTTTATGTGAAGATGTCCGTAAGTTTTTAGAGTGGTTTAGAAAATCAACACATGAATCACGAAAAATAATTCTTTCAAATATTTTTTCGAAATTTTCTACTATTAAAGCAATTATTGAAGATGAAAAATTGCCATTTAATTAACATAAGTGAGAAATTGCAGAATGCTATAATTTGTGAAATATGCTGTAATCTAATTAATTATATAATTTGATAGGCTATGAACTTTTGATTTATTATTATTTTTGAAGAGAGGTATTGAGGGGTATGAAAATTAACCATGATTGTATACGTGATATACTTTTATATTTGGAAGAAAGCTTAAAAATAGAAGGACATGTATTTCTTCCAATTAATTTAAAAACATTACAAGATAATTTACCAGAATATTCAGCAGAGGATGTATTTTATAGCGTATATAATCTACATCAAATAAGATTTATTGAAGGTAGAATTAATAATGTTAGTAATATGAAAATGTTATTTTGTGAAATTGAAAATATAACATATTCTGGTCATAGATTTTTAGCTACAATAAAACCGGAACCTATATGGAGCAAAACAAAAACTATAGTATCAAAAATTGGCGTACACACACTAGATTTTATAGAAGGTGTTGCGCATGACGTTGCTGTTGAATCAGCAAAACAAGCCGTAACAATTGCAATGATGCCAAATAATAATAAGTAGTATCATTTGGGGGCTAAATCAATAATTGGGTTTTAAAATTTTAATTTTCGGTATATAAAAGTGAAAGAACAAATTGAAAAGCAAGGTTCTAAGATAGAGTAGAAATGTACAAAAAGCGTAAAATATTTGTCATAATGCGAAAAAAATTACGTATAATGTGAAAAAATTACTCAAAATGGTTGTTTTTTTTTCGCGAATGAATATAATAAAACTAACAGAACCCAACACGCCTCTCAACGATGCGGACCACGTTGGGTCTTTTAATTTTAAGGAGAATATTGTATGGGAGAACTTAAACAGCATCAGCCTTCTATGACAATTGATGAACAAGTAGAAAATCTTAAGAGTAATGGATTAATTGTTGAAGATGAGGATTATGCTAAAAAAATACTAAATGATATATCCTATTTTAGATTAATTAAAGCTTATAGTTTGAACCTGAAGGCTAAGAACGGAAAGTATGGAGATAAAGTTACGTTTGAGCAGATTGTAGAATTATATCTTTTTAATGCAAATTTCCGCCAAATAATATTTCCTCAAATTGAAAAGATTGAAATAAATGTAAGATGCAGAATTGCAAATTATTTTGCTGAGAAATATGGAGTTCTAGGATATTTAGAAGCGGATAATTTTGTGAATCCAGAATATCATCAAACCTTTTTAGAGGACATAGAGGAAGAAATCAGAAGAAACGCAAAGGCACCATTTGTTAAGAATTTCCATGAAAATTACGAAGGTGGAAATTTGCCTATATATGCCTTAGTGGAAGTGTTTAGTTTTGGAACATTATCTAAATTTTATAAGAATATGAAGAATCCGGATAAGAAGGCGGTAGCAAAGTCTTTTGGTGTAGGATATACATATTTTGAAAGCTGGCTGGAGAGCATTTCCTATGTTCGCAATATTTGTGCACATTATGGACGGTTGTATAATGCAAAATTATCCAAGACTCCTATTTTATATAAAGAGTATTCTCAATCAGGTATCGGAAATAATCGTATCTTTGGGGTATTATTATGCATTAAACATCTTTTGAAAAGTGACAGTCATTGGAAACTGTTTGTTCAGGATGTGGAGTCACTATTTGACAAATATGAACAAGTAGATATTAAGACAATGGGATTTACTGAAAATTGGAAAGTACTTTTAGAAGGCTAGAAATTTTGAATACTTTTTGATTACTTTCCACCATTGACGATGTGTGAACCTCAGTAAAATCAATACTTTTTGAGTTGGGGAAAGACTTCGAATCCCCCTCTCGCTATTAGCAGAAGAGGAATCCATTTGGATTCCTTTTTCGTTCTTCAAAATAACTAACTGTTTATAAAGGTAAATGTAATATAAAAAGAGGCGCAAAAATGCGTCTTTTTTTGCGAATAAGCTCGAAAAATGGAGATGGGATACCCCTTTTTGAAACAATATTTTGTTTGTACAATATGGATACAAAGAAAAATACTACAGAAGGAAAGGGACGGTTATGAAAAAATTTGTAGAGAGCTTGAAAGATTATTCCATTCGATGGAAATTGAATTTTATGGTAGGTGTAAGTGCTGTTTTGATGAGTATTCTCGGAGGCGGTGCTTTATTTGGAGCTTGGGAGTTAAATCAACAAACCAAAGAATTGCATGATAAGTGGATGAATGCCAATAACATCATTGCAGATTTGGATTTTTATACTTCTCAGGTACGCTTGAAACAGTATTCTCATTTGGTAACATCTGCTTTGAACGGGAAGAATGAAATTGAAAAAGAGATAGATGATTTAAGAGAAACTGTAGAAGAATTAATGACAGAATACGAAACAGTTATCCAGAGTGAGGTTGAACGTCAGTATTACGATGCTGCTCATGACAGATGGAAAACTTATCTGAAAGTAACGGGGGATCAGTTTATGGCTCTAAGCCGTGCCATGAAGGTGGATGAAGCCAATGAGCTTATGGTAGGGAATGCTTATGATGCTTACAGTGATTTTCAGGAACATTTTGATGTTCTCTTAGAATATAACCATGGAGGAGCAGAAGAAGCCAATGAACATGCCAACTTAGTTTTTTGGTTGATTTGTGTCATGGTAGTAGTAATGGTAGTTTTGGCAACCACTATTTCGGTAGTTGTGGCAAAAAACATCATTAAAGGAATTATGGAACCGGTAGAAGAGTTAATGTATGCCGCAAAAGAAATGACTCAGGGGAAATTAGATGCTGTGATTCAATATGAATCTAAAGATGAGCTGGGGCAGCTTGCAGATTCTATTGCAGAGGTACAGGTTACTTTAGGAGATTATGTAAGAGAAATTTCCGCTACTTTGGAAGAGATTGCTTCCGGAGATTTGTCAAAGAAATTTAATGACATTACTGATTTTAAAGGAGAGTTTAATTCCATTAAAAGCTCTTTTGTGCGGATTTTAAAAGATTTTAATAATACGTTAAGTGAAATTAGGGAAGGGGCCATGGATGTAGATAACGGTTCGGATGAATTGGCAGGAGCTGCGGGGGAACTTGCTACCGGTACCGGAGAACAGGCCAGCGCGGTAGAAGAATTGACGGCTACTGTTATGACTGTAAACAGTATGGCAGAGAAATCTGCAAATGCAGCAAAAATAGCCGCTAAACAGGTAGAAAAATCTGTAAAAGATGCAGAAGTGGAACAGATACATATGAAGGAACTTCAGGAAGAAATGAGCGGTATTAAGCAGATTTCCAAGGAAATTGAAGCTATTGTAACCAGTATTGAAGATATTGCATCCCAGACCAGTCTTCTTTCTCTCAATGCTTCCATCGAAGCGGCAAGAGCCGGAGAGGCAGGAAGAGGGTTCGCAGTAGTAGCGGGTCAGATTGGAAAATTGGCAACGGATAGTGCCCAGGCGGTTATAAGCACCAAAAGTTTAATTGGAAAAACCGTAGAGGCCGTGGATAAAGGAAGCATTATGACAGAAACTGCGGCGGAAGGTTTTGGAAAGATTATAGGAGAATTGGAAAACTTTGCCCGGATGGCACAGGAAGTGAGTGAATCTGCCGTTACTCAGGCACAGGCGTTAGCTCAGGTAGAGGAAGGAATCGAGCAGATTTCATTAGTAACCCAACAGAATGCGGCTTCCAGCCAGGAGTGTTCTGCTATTAGTGAAGAATTGGCAGCGAGAGCAACAGAGATGACTGCGCGGATTCAGAATTTTAAATTGTTTTTGAACTAATTATCCATCTCTTACTATTAAAATCCCTTGAGAAATCAAGGGATTTTTTGTAATATGGTAAGAGAGAAAAAAATTAGTGAAGAAATGTATTTTATATTTAGGGGGAAAAAGAATGAATTATGATGTAATTATTATCGGAGCCGGTCCGGGAGGAATTTTTGCAGCTTATGAGTTGATGCAGCATCAGCCACAGTTGAAGGTTGCGGTTTTTGAAGCAGGGCATGCTTTAAGCAAACGTCATTGTCCTATCGATGGGGAGAAGATTAAGAGCTGTATCGGATGTAAGAGTTGTTCTATTATGAGCGGTTTTGGTGGTGCAGGTGCTTTCTCTGACGGAAAGTATAATATTACCAATGATTTTGGTGGGGCTTTGTATGAATATGTAGGCAAAAAACATGCATTGGATTTGATGCACTATGTGGATGAAATAAATTTAAAATTCGGAGGCGAAGGAACGAAGTTGTATTCTACTGCCGGCAGCCGTTTTAAAACTATGTGTATCCAGCATGACTTGCATTTGCTGGAAGCATCTGTAAGACATTTAGGTACAGATATTAATTATGTGGTTTTGAAAAATATTTATAATTATTTGCAGGATAAGGTGGACTTTTTCTTTGATACAACAGTTCAGACAGTTAAAATTGTTGTAGGTGGTTATGCCGTAAAATGTGAAGATGAAGTTTATACTTGTGAAAAATGTATCGTATCCGTAGGTAGAAGCGGAAGTAAATGGATGGAGCGTGTTTGCAAGGAATTAGATATTCCAACAAAGTCCAATCGTGTGGATTTAGGGGTTCGTGTAGAATTACCGGCAACCGTATTTGCACATTTAACGGATGAACTGTATGAAAGTAAGATTGTGTACCGGACCAGACAGTATGGAGATAAAGTACGTACTTTCTGCATGAATCCTAAGGGTTCTGTTGTAAATGAAAATACCAATGGTATTATTACCGTAAATGGTCACAGCTATGAAGATCCGGAAAAACAAACCGAAAATACTAATTTTGCATTGTTGGTTGCAAAGGAATTTTCAGAGCCATTTAAAGACTCCAATGAGTATGGGGAATCCATTGCCCGTCTCAGTAATATGTTGGGGGGCGGCGTTATTGTACAGCGTTTTGGGGATTTAATCCGTGGCAGACGTTCTACTCCGGGACGTATGCAGGATGCCTTTATTACGCCTACCTTGAATGCAACACCGGGGGATTTAAGTTTGGTTCTGCCAAAGAGAATTCTGGATGGTATTATCGAAATGATTTATGCTTTGGACAAGGTAGCTCCGGGTACCGCCAATGACGACACGCTATTGTATGGTGTTGAAGTTAAGTTCTATAATATGGAAGTAAAAGTGAATGAAAAACTGGAAACCTGTTATCCGGGACTTTATATTATCGGAGATGGAAGTGGTATTACCCATTCCTTATCTCATGCATCTGCCAGTGGAGTTCATGTGGCAAGAGATATTGCAGAAAAATAAATTGTACAAAGGAGAATGAAAAAATGAATTTTTTAGAAGAAAGAATCGTAAAAGATGGTGTTGTGAAAAGTGGTAATGTTTTGAAGGTAGATAGTTTTTTAAATCACCAGATGGATATTTCCTTGATGGAAGAAATTGCACGCGAGTTTAAACGCCGTTTTGGACATAAAAAAATTACAAAGGTTATGACCATTGAAGCATCCGGAATCGGTATTGCGGTATTTGTGGCAAGAGAATTTGGAGTGCCTATGGTTTTTGCAAAGAAATCTAAGTCTGTTAACATTGACGGTGATACCTATGTGGCAGAGGTAGAATCCTTTACTCATAAGAATAAAAATCAGGTTATTGTATCTAAGAAATTTTTGCAGGAAGGCGAACATGTTTTGATTATTGATGATTTCCTGGCAAATGGTTGTGCTTTACAGGGGTTGATTTCCATAGCGGAATCAGCAGGTGCAATAGTGGAAGGCTGTGGTATTGTCATTGAAAAAGGATTCCAGATCGGAGGACGGGTTATCCGGAATATGGGATATCATCTGGAATCTTTGGCAATTGTAGACGCTATGGATGCAGAAACCGGAGTTGTTACTTTCCGTCAGCAGGACTAAAATGTCCGGAAGGTAACGTATTCATAAAATATTAAGAATATCTAAAATAATACTTTATTGACTCTCCTTATACCCAAAGGTAAAATAAAAATATCAAATGAAATACAGTTTTATTTACGGGGAAGGGGAGAAAAATATGAAGAGCAACAAGCATTTTTTATTGATTCCGGTTTATGTAGGTACGGTAATCTTTATTCTAATTATCAACGGAGTGTTTACCGGTGAGGTAACGTCTATAGCGAATTTGATTATTAATCTGGGATTTTTAGCAGTTATGGGAATTCTTTTGGGAATTTCTTTGGTCAGTTTTGTAAGATTAAGTCGCTGTACGGAAGAATTGTTATATCAGACAAAGCAATTGCACAAAGAACACAAGGATTTGGATGAAAAAGAACTTTGCCTGGATTATTTGAAACGTCAGGATGTTTTTAAAAATGAAGAATTGAACGATGCCTTTATCAAGTATCAGCTTTGTATGAAGAAATTTTATACAAAACGTGGATTTAAGAATATTTGTGATATCGAAGATTACATAAATGAAGATTTAATCGATAGAATCGGGAAAAATTTTTATAATTCCAATATTCCGGGTACCTTAACAGGATTGGGGATTTTAGGAACCTTTTTAGGATTGTCTATGGGACTTGCTACTTTTAACGGTAGAGATATTCTTGCTGTTTCTGATAGTATGGGACCTTTATTGGAAGGGATGAAAGTAGCATTTCATACTTCCATTTACGGTATCTTTCTTTCTATCGTGTTTAGTTTCATTTACAAAAGGGTTATGGCTGATGCTTACGATGCTATGGAACAGTTTCAGAAAGCATTTTGCCAGTATGCGGTACCGGCTTGTGGTACGGAGGATGAAGATGCTTCTGCCATGATTATTTATCAGGCCAATATAGCAGGTGTGTTGAAAGAGATTTTGGAAACTCTGAAACAGGAAGGAAGAGAACAGACCAAAGCTGTGGAACGTATTGTAGACCGTTTTATGGACCGTATGACAGAAACTATGGGTGAAGATTTCCGAAAGTTGGGAAGCAACCTGAAAACCACCACGGATGTGCAGAATGGATTAACGCAAAGTAATAAGGAACTGTTGAAAACAGTAGAAATCTTAGTTTTGGCGAATCATGATTTGCAGGAAAAAATGTCAGAAATAATTGAGAAACAGGCACGCATTTCAAGAGAGCTGGTAACACAGAAAGAAGAAGTAAAAACACTTTGTGATGAAATTTCAAGCGAAGTCAGAGGTCAGTTGTACGCGTTTGATAAAATGAGGAATTTATATGAAAAATAAAAGAAGAAAAAGAGAGGCTTTTGGGGAACACAGCTATTGGCAGTCCTATTCAGACATGATGGCAGCTTTACTTTTATTTTTTGTACTGATTATAGCTATAACCATGGCTGTTTACCGGCAAAAGACCGTAGATTTGGAAAATACAGAGGCGGAATTACTTGCTGCCAAAAATCAGTTGGAGCTTACATGGAGTGATTTGGAAAATTCAAAAATAGAATTGGAAAAATCCAATGAAGAATTAAAATCATCTCTTGCGCAATTGCAGGAAGCTTATGCAAAGGAAGCGTTTACTCAGGAGGAATTGGGAAAAGCCTATTTGGAAATTCAAAAGGCAGAGGAAGAATTGGCTTCCACCAAAAGTGAACTTCAGAATATTGTAGGAATAAGAACAGATATTATCAGGGCATTGCAGGCCACATTTAACGATTCCAGTATGAAGGTGGATTCCCAGACCGGTTCCATTACCTTTTCTTCCGATGTAATGTTTCGGTTTAACAGTGCAACACTGACGGCGGAAAGCCAGAAGGTATTGCAAACCGTAATACCTAAGTATTTAAGTGTTTTGTTGCAGGAACAGTATAGAAACTATATTGCAGAGATTATTATAGAAGGACATACCGATACCAACAGCAGTTATGTGACTAATATGGAATTATCCTATAATCGTGCGGCTTCTGTGGCTAAGTTTTGCTTTAATGAAAAAAATGGTTTAAACAGAACCCAAATAGAACAGTTACAGGATTTGCTGACAGTAAATGGAAGATCTTACAGCGAACCTGTATATGAAAAGGATGCAGCAGGCAATGACACTACATCCATTGATATGGCAGCCTCCAGACGAGTTGAGATTAAATTCCGTTTGAAGGAAGATGAAATGATTGAAAAGATAGCCCAGATTATATCGAGGGAATAACTAATTTAAGATAAAGCAGTTGTGAAATCACAGTTAAAGCTAGGGATAACTTTAACTGTGATTTTTACAAGTGCTTTTTTTATTATATAGTGTTTTTTAAATTGTAAATTAGATAGTAATAATTTATACTATAAATTAAGAAATAGGCTGAGGGGGATAGTATATGGGAGATTATTTGAAAGTATCCAAAAGAGCGATAGAAAGAGATGCAGAACGCATTGAAAAGCAGATAGAAAATGTACCTGCAATGATTCGCGACCTACAACAAGGGATGCAGAGACTTTCAGGATGTTGGGATGGACCGGCTTGGGCCGCATACCAGCAGACCATTACATCAGATATAGAGAAACTGACAGAGATGTATGAACATATGAAAAGATATACCATTTATATGAAAGAAGCAGCACTGAAATATGAACGGACAGAACAGGATATTTGTGCAGATATTCGCAGTCTTTATATTTTTTAGATTCGGGAAAGGAAAAAAATATGAGTGATTTTCGTATAAAAGTTACAACGGAAACATTAGTTAGTGTTTCTCAGGATGTAATTCAAAAGGTAAACAAAGTCCAAAAGGCCTTTGATGAAATAGATTCTATCGTAAGAGGAACGGCTTCCTATTGGGATGGAGATGGACATGCAGAGTGTAACAAGTATTTTGAAGTGAGAAAAGACGATTATGATAGCATTCTCCGTGAACTTAAAACTCATGTAGAAAATTTGCAGCTGATAGCAGGTGGATATAAAGAAGTAGAAGAAAAGACTACCTCATATTCCCGGATGCTGCCTGAGGATGTAATTGTATAGAGGAGGATAACATGGCAGGAATTATAATTGATTATCAGGATACTATAAATAAGGCTGGGAAACTTGAAGATATTGCAAATTCTATCAAAAGAAGTTGCTCTAAAGAAATGGGTGAAATCTCCGGTTATTGTAATGGGGCCTGGAAAGGTGATGCAGCGGATGCATATCAGAAAAAACTGTCACAGATAAAAAGCAAGATTATGAAACGGGGTGACAACTTGCGCAGTGTGGCAGGAGATTTAGAGGAGTACGCTAGGAGATATCAAAGAATCGAACAAGCTGCCAATTCCATCTTTTCATAGGAAAGGAGAAGATATGGGAATCAAAAAACTGATATATGAAATTTTGACAGGAGTAATAATTATGAGCAATACGGGATGTGGAAATGTAGTTTCTCATGAGAAACTGGCAATTAGATTGTTAAATGAAAAATACAGTGAGTCTTTTGAAATAGAATCGGTGCAAAGTCAGAGCTTTTCGGGGGATTATTATACGGTAATTGCATATCAGGAAGAGGAACCGGAGCTTTTGTTCCGGGCAGAAATTAATTCTGACGGAACCGGATTAAGTGATAATTATGTTACGAAAATTTTATGTCGGGATATGGCGGAACAGGTGGCCAGAAATTTGAATAATCTTCCGGGAATCTACTATATTTATGTGGAAGCTATGTTTGAACCCATGGGATTAAGTAAAAAGGGAATTACCCTAGAGGAATTCATGGAAGAAATGCCTATGAATGAATTTATCATCCATGTAAATTATGTGCCTGAGGATGGAAATTCTGAAGAGATATATCAGGGATTGGGTAATATTATCCAAAATATGGAGGGAATTACCGGAAGAGTTCAGTTATATATTATGGAGGAAACGGATCTTTCCTGGGTACAGGATTATTTGGAAACCCATGACCGGGGATATGGTAATTTTGAAAATATGACAGAATCTTATTATGCAGGCGTCATTGAATTTGAAAAAGGGGTTATTACAACAACAAAAGAAGAAATTATCAAAATGGTGGAGAATAAATTATGAGTCATGCACACAGTAATGCGGAAATGATGTTAGCATCCCAGATTGCTTATCTGGATTTGAAAGGGAACAATACCAATCTGGGGAAGCAAATCGACAATATTCTCTATTCTTATGGGGAACAGGATGCTAACGGAAAGTGGAAATTAAAGCCTGAATATGAAGGAATTAAAGGAATAGAGGACGAATTTGGATGTGCTAAAAATGTTATGAAGATAGCAAATGAGTCCGGTGTAGGAGAACAGTGGCGAAACTGGAATATTGTAGATGTGGATGATAATCAGGAAGAGACCGGTTATTTTGGAATGATGATAGATACCGGTGATGGAAATGCTGTCATTGCCAGCAGAGGATCGGAATCTACAGATCTTGCTACCATGTATAAAGATTGGGGAGAAGCGGATTTAGGGCTGCTCGACAGTACTTTAACCAAACAACAGGCAAGAGCAGAGAAGTTTATGGAACAGCTGTACTATAAGTATGGTGATCAATACGATAAATTTTCAGTGGGAGGACATTCTCTGGGTGGAAATTTAGCAATGCATATGACTATTACAGCACCGGCAGGTATGAGAGAGAAAATTGACCGCTGTACCAATTTAGATGGTCCCGGTTTTTCTGAGGAATATCTGGAAAAACACCGGGAAGATATTGAAAAAGTAAGTAATCTATTAGAACATTTTAAATGGAGTATTGTAGGAAACCTGTTATTTGATGTTCCCGGAGCAGAAGTCCAACGTGTCAAATCAGATGGTGTTGTAGGTATGGATCATCTTCTTAAAAATGTACAATATGATGAAAAGGGTAATTTTATACCGGATAAGCAGGAAAGCTGGGAAAAAGCGGTAGAAGAAATAAGCAGGCATATTGACAGTATGGGGATGGAGGTAGTAGCTTTAGCAGTAGGTATAAATGGATTAGCATCATGGTACTTTAAATTGGCGGCGATTGCCAAAGCTTATTCTTTTGTTGTTCGTAATTTTGATGAATTGAAGAGTAAGTTGAAAGGTATCGCAGATAACATCTATTATGGTTACATAGCCCCACAAGTATCCGGAGCATATGAGGTAAACAATAAATCTTTAAGTAATGTTGCAAATGAAATAAGGAAACTGGAAAAAGAACTGGGATATTATAACGATGACGTGGAAAGAATACGTAAAAACTTAAAGGTATGGACCGCGTCAGGAGCATATTACCGTTCTAAGATAGTTTGTATTCAAAACGGTTTGGAAAGTGATTTGAAAAAACTCAAGAAAATGGCACAGATTGCAGATAATGCTGTAAAACAATATCATAGTGTTGATATGCAGGTAAAGGATATGTTTTACTAAAAGTTTTTGGCAGAAAGCAAGAATATGTATGTGAAATTTTAATAAATCGGAATAAAGGAAAAATAAAAGAATGGAAAAAAATATTTTTGCACTAAAAGGTGACATTTGTTATAGCAAAAATCTGAAAGAATTACAAACCATGGAACAGGGATTACTGGTTTGTAAGGAAGGAATGGTGGAAGGAGTATTTCAGGAACTTCCCATAGAGTATAAAGACATTGAAGTGAAAGATTACGGGAAAAAATTGATTATTCCGGGACTCGTAGACCTTCATATGCATGCTCCTCAGTATACTTACCGTGGACTTCATATGGATTTAGAATTGCTGGAATGGTTAAACAGTTATACATTTCCTGCGGAAGCGAAATATAAAGATGAAGAATATGCACGTGTAACCTACGGACGTTTTGTAGATCGCATGGTGAAAAGTGCTACTACCAGAGCCTGTATTTTTGCTACAGTTCATGTAGAAGGCACTTTAATTTTAATGGATTTATTGGAAAAAGCAGGAATGCATACCATGGTTGGCAAGTTAAACATGGATCGAAATGCACCGGATTATTTGAGAGAAGTAAGCTGGGAACAGTCTGCAGCAGATACCAGACGATGGATTGAGGAAGCAAAAAAACGTTTTGAAAATAATGTTCCTATGTTGACACCAAGATTTACACCAAGCTGTAGTGATGAGATTATGGCGGAATTAAAGAAAATCCAGGTGGAGTATGGATTACCGTTCCAGTCTCATTTGTCAGAAAACAGCGGAGAAATAGAATGGGTAAAAGAATTGTGTCCATATGCTAAGTATTATGGACAGGCATATTCCCACTTTGGATTATTTGGTGGGGATACACCAACGGTTATGGCTCATTGTATTTATTCCTGTGAGGAAGAAATTCAAGATATGAAAGAACAAGAGGTTTACATTGCCCATTGTCCCGAATCTAATATGAATGTAGTAGCAGGAATTGCACCGGTTCGTAAATACTTACAGGAAGGTTTGAAGGTGGGTTTGGGAAGTGATGTGGCCGGTGGAGCTACTGAAAATCTCTTTACTGCTATGATGCATGCGATTCAGGTGTCCAAGCTTCGTTGGCGTCTTGTAGATGATACATTGGCACCATTAACAGTGCCGGAAGTTTTCTATATGGCAACCAAAGGTGGTGGCGAATTGTTTGGCAAGGTAGGTAGTTTTGAAGAAGGATATGAGTTTGATGCGGTAATCTTGGATGACAGCCATATTCCGGATCAAGATGGTCTTACCATTGAGGAGCGTTTGGAGCGTTTTATTTATCTGAATCAGGAAGCTGATGTAAAAGCGAAATATATAGCCGGAACTCAGGTTTTATAGTACTTTTATGAAAAAAGTTTTTAAAATTATATAGATATGTAAAAAAAGACCAAAGCATGGTCTTTTTTTGTCGGTAAAATTAGAAAAAAGTACATTGACGAAAATAAGTATCACCTTTAGAATAGAATGGTGCTGTGCTTGAAAATGGCACTGTATTTGTAAACAAAGATTCATTTGACAAAATGAGGAGGAAATTATGAAAAAGAGAATTTTAAGCGCATTACTTTGCGTGACAATGATCGCAAGCCTTGTAGTTGGTTGTGGTGCACCTGCAGCAGCTGATACAACACCTGCTACAGAAGAAACACCTGCTACAGAAGAAGTTGCAGTAGAAGCAGTTTCTGTAGAAAACATCAAAGTTGGTTTCGTACACGTATCTGATCCAAGTGATATGGGATACACATACAATCACGACCTTGGTACAAAAGCAATGCAGGAAGCACTTGGTTTAACAGATGACCAGATTGTTAACAAATTCAACGTACCTGAAGGTGCTGAATGTGATACTGCATTAAGAGAACTTGTAGATGCTGGATGTAATATCATTTTTGCAACAAGCTTCGGTTTCGAAGATTATGTAAAAGAAGTTGCAGCTGAATATCCTGAAATCCAGTTCTGTCATGCAACAGGATACCAGGCAGCTGGTTCCGGTTTAAGCAACATGCATAACTACTTTGCTTCTATTTATGAAGCACGTTACCTTGCTGGTATTGCAGCTGGTTTAAAAACAGAAACAAACAAACTTGGTTATGTAGCAGCTTTCCCATTTGCAGAAGTTATCTCCGGTTACACAGCATTCTATCTTGGTGCTAAAAGTGTAAATCCTGATGTAACAATGGAAATTATGTACACAAACTCTTGGAACGATCCTACAGTTGAAGCACAGGTAGCAAAAGCTTTAATTGAAAAAGGTTGTGACGTTGTTTCCCAGCACTCTGACTCTACAGCTCCTGCAACAACAGCAGAAGACAACGGAGTATGGCAGGTTGGTTACAACAACGACATGATCGATGCAGCTCCAAATGCGTCTTTAATCTCTGCTCGTATTAACTGGGGTATCTATGTAACAGAAGCTGTTGAAGCAGTAATCAATGGTGAAGCAATTCCTGCTGACTGGTGTAAAGGTCTTGCTGACGGTGCTGTTTACCTTTCTCCATTAAATACAGCAATTGCAGCTGAAGGTACACAGGAAGCTATTGACGCAGCAGCAGAAGCAATCAAATCCGGTGAACTTAAAGTATTCGCAGGTCCTTTAAAAGGTGTAAGCCCAGAAGGTGTTGAATTAGAAGTTGCTGAAGGCGATTATTTCCATGAACAGGAAGAAGCATCTGCTCCATCTTGGTGCTATATTGTTGAAGGATGCAGCGTAGCTGAATAAGTTAAAATGCTTTCCTTAAAACCATAAGGTTATAATGGCTAAAACATTGTAAAATGTAGACCAGAGTCGCTTTAGCGGCTCTGGTTTTACTAGGTTTTATACACCGATGCTTATTTCTAAGGAAACAGGAAGTAAACATGAGTGTATAAACAGTGAATATGTTCATATTAAAAAAAACAAAACTAAAAATAAAAAAGAAAGTTATAGGGAGGGAATAACGTGAGTGAAATGAATAATCTTGCCATTAAAATGGACAAAATCACAAAAACCTTCGGAAAAGTAGTTGCCAACAATAACGTTAACTTGGAATTAAGAGAGGGAGAAATTCTGGCTCTTTTAGGAGAAAACGGATGTGGTAAGACAACTCTTATGAATATGTTGTCAGGTATTTACTTTCCGGACCATGGTGAAATTTATGTTCACGGAAAGCCGGTAACCATTCGTTCTCCAAAAGATGCATTCAATTTGGGAATCGGTATGATTCATCAGCATTTTAAATTGGTAGATATTTTAACAGCTGCGGAAAACGTAGTGTTGGGATTGGAAGGGAAAACTACCATTAACCGAAAGAAAATTAATCAGGAAGTTTCTGAACTTGCTGCGAAATATGGTTTTGAACTGGATCCAACTAAGAAAATATATAATATGTCTGTATCTGAAAAACAGACAGTTGAAATTATTAAGGTATTATACCGTGGGGCAGATATCTTGATTTTGGATGAACCAACAGCAGTTTTAACACCACAGGAAACGGAAAAATTATTTGATGTTTTGCGTAATATGAAGGCCGATGGTAAATCCATCATCATTATTACTCATAAGTTAAATGAGGTTATGGCTATTTCTGACCGGGTAGCGATTCTTCGTAAAGGGGAATATATCGGTGTTGTAGATACAGATAAAACATCCCAAGCAGAGTTAACAGAAAAAATGGTAGGTCGTCCGATCAGTTTGGAAATTAACCGTCCAAAGGTAGAAAACAGACAGGAACGTCTTCATGTAGTAGATTTAACATGTTTAAATGGTGACGGATTAAAAGCCTTAAAAAATGTTACTTTTAAAGCATACGCAGGTGAGATTTTAGGGGTTGCGGGAATCGCAGGTAGTGGACAGAAAGAGCTTTGTGAAGTATTAGCGGGAATTCATCCGGCTATTGGTGGTGCTGTTCTTTATACTGCAGATGAAAATGGAGAAGAAGTCAGAGAACGACTTTTAGGATTAAGTCCTGATGAGATTTCTAAAAAAGGTGTATCCATGGCCTTTGTACCGGAAGACCGTTTGGGAATGGGTTTGGTTGCCAGCATGGATATGACAGATAATGTAATGTTGAGAAGCTACCGTAACAACAAAGGTATTTTTGTAGACCGTAAAGCACCAAAAGTACAGGCAGAAAGAATGATAGATGAATTGGAAATTGCAACTCCGGGGGTAGATACTCCGGTAGGTCGTCTTTCCGGAGGTAATGTACAGAAGGTTCTCTTAGGTAGAGAAATTGCTTGTGCACCCAAAGTTTTGATTGTAGCATATCCGGTTCGAGGATTGGATATTAACTCTTCCTATCGTATTTATGATTTGTTAAATGAACAGAAGAAAAAAGGCGTAGCCGTTATTTTTATCGGAGAAGACTTAGACGTTCTTATGGGACTTTCCGATAGACTTATGGTTCTTTGTGGTGGTGAAGTAAGTGGTATTGTAGATCCAAAGGAAGTAACCAAAGAAGAAGTTGGTCTTATGATGATTCACGTTGATAAAGAGTGGAAGAAAAAATACAAAAAGAAGAAAAAAGAGAAAAAAGAATTAGAAGAAAAGGCAAAGGAGGAAATCCATGAGTAATCAGGTAAGTAAAACAAAAGAACCGTTACTTCGTATGGCAAAAAGAGATGCCATTACATCTAAACAGGCATGGACTATTCGTGGAATTGCCTTTTTATTAGCTTTGATTACCGGTGGTCTATTGATTTTATGTTTGGGAAATAACCCATTAGCAGTATACAAATCTATGGTAATTGGAGCGTGGGGCTCCAAAACCGTAATTAGAGAAACTATTAAAATATCCGTGCCATTATTGATTACTGCCATTGGTATTTCCATTGCTTTTAAAATGAAGTTTTGGAACATTGGAGCAGAAGGGCAGATTTTAGTAGGTGCTGTAGCAGCCGGATTTTTCGGATTATTTACAGCCCATATTTTCCCTAAAGTACCATTGGTTATTTTGATGATGGTTGCATCTTTAATCGCAGGTGGTATATACGGATTGATTCCGGCTTTGTTTAAATCAAAGTGGGGAACAAATGAAACCTTATTTACTTTAATGCTAAACTATATTGCATTAGCATTTATCAAATATTTGATGAATGGTCCATGGAAAGCACCCGGTAGCAGCTTCCCTAAGATTGCCATGTTAGCACAGGGAGCCAGACTTACCAAAGTATTTGGGGTACACTGGGGATGGATTTTAGCTCTTGTTTTAGTAGTTGTATCTTACATTTATTTTAATAAAACAAAACAGGGATACGAAATTGCAGTTGTAGGTGAAAGTACCAATACAGCACATTATGCAGGTATTAAGGTAAGTAAAGTTTATAACCGTACTATGTTTATCTCCGGTGCTCTTTGTGGTTTGGTAGGTATGTTACAGTTTGCCGGTGCAGACTACACCATTACAGAAGGAACTGCAGGGGGAATTGGATTTACAGCCATCACTGTAGCATGGCTTGCAAAAATGAATCCATACGGAATGTTAGGTGTAGCCGTGTTTATTGCTATGTTAGAGAGAGGTTCTAATACCATTCAGACACAGTTTAAAATTCCTGCATCTGCGGCAGAAGTATTAATTGGTATTATTTTATTCTTTATGTTAGGATGCGAATTCTTCATTAACTATCGTTTGATTGTTCGCGGAAAGGAGGAGAAAAATGCTTAGTGTATTGAGTAATCTTTTTATCGCCGCGGTATTAGCAGGAACTCCTCTTTTACTGGGCGCGTTAGGAGAAATCTTAACAGAAAAAGCAGGTAACATGAACCTTGGTGTAGAAGGTATGATGTTCATGGGAGCCATTACCGGTTTGGTAAGTTCTTACTACTATGAACAGTTTGTTGTGAATGCCGGAGGAACTCCCAGTGGATTTGTATCTGCTATAGTAGCCTTAATTGCATCCTTTATTGCAGGTGCTTTCGGAGCTTTGATTTACAGCTTTTTAACTATTACCTTACGTGCGAATCAGAACGTAACAGGTCTTACCTTAACTATTTTCGGTACCGGTTTTGCTAACTTCTTTGGTGAATTCTTTGCCGGAAAAGCAGGCGGCTATATTGCCGTTAGTGAAGTAACAAAAAAAGCATTTTTAAAATTAAACATTCCGGGATTATCTGAAATTCCTGTCATTGGTAAATTATTATTCCAGTACAACTGGATGGTATATTTTGCCATTGTTGTAGCTTTGGTAATGATGTGGTTCTTTGCAAAAACACGTGTAGGTTTGAACCTTCGTGCGGTAGGAGAAAGCCCGGCCACAGCAGACGCTGCAGGTATTCCGATTGAAACTTACAAATATATTGCGACTATCGTAGGTGGTGGTATTTGTGGTATCGGTGGTATGTACATGAGTATGGTAACAACTTCCGGTGTATGGGTACATGGTTGCGTAGGCGGATACGGTTGGTTAGCAGTAGCTTTGGTTATTTTTGCTACCTGGTCTCCTACAAGAGCGGTATTGGTATCTATCGTATTTGGTGGATTAACCGTTATGCGTATGTATATCAGCATTCCGGGTTTACCAACACAGATTTACGATATGATTCCTTATATTGCAACTATCCTGGTGTTGGTATTTACCAGCATGCATGAAAACAAAGAACACGCGCAACCAAAGAGTTGCGGAATCAACTACTTCCGTGAGGAAAGATAAGAGAAGTTAATTTATTATAACAATGGCAAAGATTTCCTGCTTTAAGGCAGGAAATTTTGCAGATACAGAGGAAGAATTATTATGGAAAGTACAATGTTTGTTGGGACTATTTGGTCCATTTTACCTCCCATCATTGCTATCGTATTAGCATTGATTACAAAAGAGGTATACAGTTCCTTATTTATCGGAGTTGCCGTGGGTGCCTTAATGGTAGGTGGCTTTGATTTATGGACATCCTTTAATGCGTTTTTTGATATTATGAAAGACAGCATGAACTTGAATATCTTAATTTTTGATATTCTTCTTGGAATGATTATCGTATTAATGACTAAGTCCGGTGGTTCTGCAGCATACGGAAACTGGGCAGGAGAGAAAATTAAGTCTAAAAAAGCATCCTTACTTGCAACTATGGGACTTGGTATTTTGATTTTCGTAGATGACTATTTTAATTGTCTTACAGTAGGTTCCGTTATGAGACCTGTAACAGACCGTTACAAAGTATCCAGATCAAAATTAGCATACATTATTGATGCTACTGCAGCACCGATTTGTATTATTGCACCAATTTCCAGTTGGGCAGCAGCGGTTAACTCTTATGTACCGGAGGATGCAGGAATCACAGGATTCCAGATGTTCCTTAGAACCATTCCCTACAATTTATATGCATTATTAACTATTTTTATGGTGTTTTATATTATTGTAAGAGGAATAGATTTCGGTATTATGAAAAAACATGAAATCAATGCAGAAAATGGAGATTTATTTAGTGGTGCTAAAGATGAATTTGACAAAGTAGAGCGGGAAGACGGAAATAAAAACGGAAAAGTTATGGATTTAATTCTTCCGGTAGCGATGTTAATTGTATCTGCAGTAGGGGCTATGATTTACACAGGCTATTTGGATGGTGCCACAGATATTGTTACTGCATTTGCCAGCTGTAATGCAGAAACAAGTTTAATTTTTGCTACCTTCGTTACAATTTTGTTTATGGCAATTTTATATCTTCCAAGAAAAGTTATTACTTTCAAAGGATTTATGGAAAGCCTTCCGGAAGGTTTCAAATTAATGGTACCGGCGGTTATTATCTTAATCTTTGCATGGTCCTTAAAAGGTGTTGGTGATGCTCTTGGTATTGCAGCTTTTGTTGAGGGAATCGTAGGTGCCAATGCATCTGCCAGTGTAGTGATACCGGCTGTTATGTTTGCTGTGGCTATTTTCCTTGCTTTCTCCACAGGAACCAGCTGGGGAACTTTTGCTATCTTAGTTCCTATTGTTGTTGCTATGTTTGGAAATGCGGCAAACATGGAAATGATGATTATCGCTGTATCTGCTGTTTTAGCAGGTGCGGTATGCGGAGACCATATTTCTCCGATTTCTGATACTACAGTTATGTCTTCTGCAGGAGCGCAGTGTAACCATATTAATCATGTATCTACACAGATGCAGTATGCACTTCCGGTAGCAGGAGTTTGTGTTGTGGGATACGTAATTGCAGGGGTAGTGCAAAACTGGATAATTGCTTTGGGTGGCAGCCTTGTAATTTTGATTGTAATATTAGAAGTTATTAGAAGCAAATCTGCTAAAAATAACTAATAAGGTTAGCTGTAAAAACAGAGCTAATATATTTGGATTTA
Organism: Lachnospiraceae bacterium; assembly: GCA_017555455.1. Classification (GTDB taxonomy): domain Bacteria; phylum Bacillota; class Clostridia; order Lachnospirales; family Lachnospiraceae; genus SFDP01. The sequence goes on along the minus strand of JAFZGJ010000152.1, from coordinate 3,407 downwards.
TAAATATGATGTCGAGGCAAACTATATGAAGGATAAGAAAAAAATAATTCAGGTGCCTTACATAGATCAAAGTGTAAAATATCCAACAGGCTGTGAAAGTGTATCAACAGTAATGTTATTGCAGTATTTAGGATACGATATCACAGTAGATGAGTTTATCGAAAACTATTTAGAGAAAAGAGACTTTGAAATAAAAGAGGGTCAGCTTTACGGAGCTGACCCAAATCTTTACTTCTGTGGAAGTCCTTACGATAAGGATTCTTTTGGATGTTATGCACCGGTAATTTGTAAAGTACTGGAAAAAGTAATTGGAACAGAATATGAAATAAGCAATGAAACAGATACCTCTATGGAAGATTTGATCAAGCATTATCTGGATAAAGATATGCCGGTTATTTTCTGGGCATGTATCAATATGAGAGAACCTATTGTAGGTCCATCTTGGAAATTGTTGGATTCCGGAGAAGAATTCACATGGATTTCCAATGAACACTGTATGCTATTGGTAGGCTATGATGAAGAAGGATACTACTTCAACGATCCTCATGAAAACAGAGGATTGATTCACTATGAAAAAGATTTGTTATTAAACCGTCATGCAGCACAGTACAATATGGCAGTTGGAGTGAAGAAGTTGTAGTTACAAAATGCATATATTTACTTCAGATTGTATTAATTTTTTGTTAATTTTTTTGATTGAATTTTCAGATAAAAGGACTATAATTCCAAAGGGAATTCAAGAAAGAAGGTTATAAAAAATGGAATCATATACTTATTTACTTGTATTAGCACTTATCTTATTATCAACGAAATTACTTGGTTTGGTAACCGAAAAAATCCATATGCCACAGGTTGTTGGTGCATTGGTTGCAGGTATTATCTTAGGACCAAGTGGATTAGGTTTACTTGAAAGTACTGACTTCCTTGTAAAAACCGCTGAGATTGGTGTTATTATGTTAATGTTTACTGCAGGAATTGATACCGATATGGAAGAGTTGAAGCATACAGGTTTCCAGTCATTTATCATTGCATGCTTCGGTGTATTCGTTCCGCTGTTTTTGTGCGGAGGATTATACTTTTACTTTTTCCTGCATGAGTTTACTGTACAAAATTTATTGCAGGCAGCATTCGTTGGTTCGGTGTTCTCTGCAACTTCGGTTTCTATTACCGTTGAGACACTGAATGAATTAGGAAAGTTAAAGAGTCAGACAGGTACTATACTTCTGAGCGCAGCTCTCATTGATGATATTCTTGGAATTGTCGTTTTATCTGTTTTGACCGGGTTAAGTTCCGGTGGTTCTAATCCGCTTACAGTACTATTTAGAATTGCTTTATTCTTTATATTTACTTTATTCGTTGGATATTTTGTCAGAATCTTATTCAAGAAGATTTCTGAACATCATTATCACAGTCGTAGAATTGCGGTATGGGCCTTTGCTTTTTGCTTGCTTATGGCATATTGTGCGGAAGCTGTTTTTGGTGTTGCAGATATCACAGGTGCGTTTTTTGCAGGGCTTATCCTTTGTAACATTGCAAAATCCCGCCAGTTTGTTGCAAAAAAATTCACGGTTGCAGCTTACATGATTTTTACACCTGTATTTTTTGCCAGTGTAGGTATGAAGACAGACCTTACAACCATGAATGGTGAAATACTTATTTTTGCCCTATTACTTATTGTAGCAGCTGTCATTTCCAAAATCATTGGTTGTGGTTTGGGTGGAAAGATATGCAGACTTGGCAACCATCAATCTCTTGTAGTTGGAATTGGTATGGTTGCCCGTAGTGAAGTTGCACTTATGGTTGCGCAGAAAGGTATTAATGCAGGAATGATTGATCCGGTAATTCTTCCGGCAATAGTTTTAAGCGTTATCGCATCTGCACTTGTAACTCCGATTCTGTTGAAATTATCTATTTCAAAGGGACCGGAACTTATATAAAACATAAAAAAGGTGTTCTCAAAGTTGAATCGCTCCCCCAAGAGTTAGACCAAGAATCTAACGATTGGGAAGTCGGACTTGAGAACACCTTTTGTGTTTGGTCATAATGACTAGTCTAATAAAGCAAGAATCGCTGCCTTTGGTTTTGCACCCATAGACTGAGTTGCTACTTGTCCATCTTTGAAAACGATTAATGTTGGAATACTCATTACTCTGAATTTTGCTGCTAATTCAGGTTCGTCGTCTACATTGATTTTGCATACCTTTACATCACTTCTTTCATCTGCGATCTGGTCGATGATAGGTCCAATCATTTTACAGGGACCGCACCAGCTTGCCCAGAAATCCACTAATACAGTTCCCTTTGCTTCCAATACCTCAGTTTGAAAATTTTCTTTTGTTATTTTTAATGCTGCCATAATAACTCCTCCTTTTTGTTTATGAACTTAGTATACCAGAAATTTCAGAAAAGTCTGTGACAAAGTTACAAAAATAAGAATATCTTAATAAAAAAAGGTATTTTTATGGCAGTTACCAGAATTTCAAATGCGACAATAGAAGAAATTTCCAAAGATAGAAATAATACGCTTGTTACGGCCGTTTATCGGGATCGAAGAAACAACAGAGGAGAGGAACAAAGAATCTTAATGGTGGTAGGACCGGGAACTGTGGTAGTGAATATGGCAGGAAACCGTGGTAATGCATCAGATTTAAGTGTAGGAATGATTGTTAATGCTATTGTTTCAAATAACATGACAAGGAGTATTCCGCCACAGGCAGAAGCTTTTTTTGTGGAAATAGTGAGAGGTGGTATGGAAAATAGTACCACCATAGGAAGAATTGTGGACGTAGACCGTATGGGCAGAAATTTTACAACCATTGGAGAAGGTAATTTTATTTCCATTACAAGATTTAATGTACCGCCCAATACTCCTATTATAAACCGTATGGGTAGAAACATAGATTTTAACGGTTTGGTTCCGGGCATGCGGGTAGAGGTACGGCATGCTAATTTTATGACAAACAGCATTCCGCCTCAGACCACAGCCCTTGAGGTGAAGGTATTGTAAGGTAGAAAAAGCAGAGCTAACAGAGGAATAAATATGTGTAAAGTCTGTAAAAATAATCATAGAGCAGACTTTACACTTTTTTAAGGAATGAAATTAGCACTCACCATTGACGAGTGCTAACAAAAGGTGGTATAACAACATTAGAAACGAAGGAGGTAAGTATTATGAACATTTCAAAATTTACACAGAAATCCATGCAGGCAGTGGAACGAAGTGAGAAACTTGCCTATGAATATGGAAATCAGGAAATTGAGCAGGAACATTTATTGTATTCTCTGTTGACTTTGGAGGATAGTCTGATTCTGAAGTTGATTGAAAAAATGGAGATTCACAAAGAACATTTTACTAACCGCTGTGAACAGGCCTTGAATAAAAGGGTAAAAGTACAGGGGGGACAGGT
>JAFZGJ010000015.1 GCA_017555455.1 Lachnospiraceae bacterium | reverse complement strand
TGCCCTCAAAAGAAAGTGCCTCTTCGTATTTCTTTAATGCCAGCATGCTGTGACCGTAAGATTCAACCATTGTTCTGACATACTGTACATTGGGATCAACATCGAATTCCAAGCCTTTTTGAAATAAGGTATAGGCCTGATACATATCTCCCATTACAAAATAGCTTTGGCCCAATTGAAAATAAAGATAAGGGTCATTAGGTTTAGATTCCAAATCCTTTTTCAGTAATTCTATATTTCGTAGGGCTTTCTTTTGTAATGTGGCGGAGTCTGCATAGCCTTCATGGTAAAGAGTAAATGGGGTCTTTTGGTAAGTTGGTTTATTGTTATTAAAGGGCATAAGCTGCTCGTGGATTTTTCCTTCAAAATGATAATGCTTTTTGTGGAAAAAGCGTGCTACCGGTTCAACACTTGTGGATGAATTAGGGGCGATGGATTGAGGGTTAATAATATCCACCATACCTGCGTATTCCGGATGGCTGATACAAGATGTTAAAAGCTTTGCAAGTTCCACATCGGTTTGTTCATTGGTTAAATATTCATCACTGTCTACAGATAAAATCCAGTCATTAGAAGCTTTGGAAATACAGAAATTTCTTGCAGCACTAAAGTCGTCAATCCAATCAAAATGATAGATGAGAGATGTGTATTTTTGGCAAATTTCTAAAGTCCTATCTGTAGAACCGGTATCTGTTACGATAATTTCCCAGTCATATTTTTTCAAATTCTGAAGACAGGTTTCGATATATTTTTCTTCGTTTTTTGTTATGATACAGACCGAAATTGGTAACATGGTAACTCCTTAGGATTATTATTTTAATTTGTTATGTAAAAGCAAATATGTTTATCATCACTTTTTAGTATGAATATGGATAGTTTTAATTATATGTGTGAAGGAAAGAAAAGACAAGGAATAGGTGATTATAAGTTAAAAAATTAGGATATAAGTTGTAATAGTATTGTTTTTATATTCCAATTGTTAAAACAGAGGAATTCTACTCGTTCAAAATCTTGTATTCCTTAGGAAATTTCAGTATACTAAAGTAAAGTTTGGACGAAAATGGTATAGGAAAATAAAATATGCATATAGAAGAAATCTTAGAACTGGTAGTTGATAAATGTAAACATCACGGAATCGAAGAAGCAATTCTTTTTGGTTCGTGGGCAAAAGGAACTGAAAACAGACATAGTGATATAGATATAGCAGTAGTAGGGGTTAAGGATATTGAGAAACTGCGGGAAGATATAGAGAATATTCCAACACTGCGTTCTTTTGATATTGTAGATATAAAAACTTGTAAAAACGAGTTGTTAATTAAGGAGATTAAACAATATGGAAGAAAAATTTTATAGACGATTTGAAAGCTTCCGTAATTCATTAGAAGCATTAAATGAAGCCAAAACCAGAGATATGAGTGATTCGTTTGTTTTAAGTGGAACAGGAGCAAAATTTAGTATTACGTTTGATTTATCGTGGAAAGTAATGAAAGATATTATTATTGGTTATCATATGGTATCAGATTTTGCAACAGGTTCTCCAAGAGAAGTATTGCGTAAGGCTTTTGAAGTAAACTTGATTCATGATGATATATGGATGGAAATGTTAAAGGTTAGAAATGAAATTTCTCATGACTATGATGGAAAAGTTATGGAAGAACACTGCAGTAAGATTGTAAATAAATACATTGATAAATTCTACGAATTAGTTTCTTCTGTTGAAGATTTAAAAATGTAAGAAATTATTTTATTCCATGGAAAGGATCTGATATCATGAAATTTTTACTGAGAAGTATGTTATTTGTACCGGCATACAATGAAAAATTTTTAAACAAGGCAGTTACCTGTGAGGCAGATGCTATTATTTTTGATATGGAAGATGCCGTACCAAAAGGGAAAAGACCGGAAGCCCGTGCCATGTTGAAAAAGTATCTGGATAAGGGAGTTTTTCGTGGAAAACAATTGTTTATCCGTGTGAATCAGTTGGGGACAGATGATTTACCGGAGGATTTGAAGTTAATTACAGATGACCAGATTACGGGAATTGTAATTCCTAAGATTACAGACGTAGGTAATATTAAGGCTTTTGAAGCATTACTGGATTTTGTGGAAAATAGGGAAGGTCTGGAAAGAGGAAGTCTTAAAATTTTGCCTCTAATTGAAAATGCGCAGGCGGTAATTAATGTGGATTCCATTGCCGGTGGCAGTGACAGAAATATTGCCCTTTTATTTGGAGGGGAAGATTACCTGGATAGTGTATCGGGAATTAATGATTGTCCCAGACGTGCTTTTGAGATGCCTCGTACTATGATTGTTATGGCTGCAAGAACCCATGGCCTGTTACCTATTGATACACCTTATCTGGATTTGAAAAATGAAGAAGGATTTATGGAAGAAGAAATGGCATCGGTAGCTATGGGATTTGCAGGATGTCTGATTGTAAATCCGGTACAGCTTCCTTGGTGCAACAAAGTATTTACCCCTTCTGAAGAAGAGATTCAGCATGCCAAGGATATGATTGCGGAAGTAAATAAAATTCAGGCAGCAGGAGGAAGTGTTGCTGTATTAAATGGAAAAATGATTGGTCCTCCGATGTTAAAACGTGCCATGAAGGTTATGGCGTTAGTAGAATTGATTGAGGAATTTAAGGCTGCGGGAAAGATTAATTGGTAGAAATGTTGGGGATATAAGTATGGAAACAAAAACGAATATAGATTATAAAGAATTAAAGGAGCGTTTGGATAACGTTCATGCAGAGTCCAGAAAAGAAAAACAGCATAACGCAGGAAAATTGACTGCTTGGGAACGAATTAATTTATTAATGGATCCGGGAACTTTTGTAGAGACCAATGTGTATATAGAACATCGCTGTACCTATTTTAGTATGCAGAATAAAAAACAGGAGGGCGATGGAGTTATTACCGGTTATGGTAAGGTGGACGGAAGAACGGTTTGCGTTTATGCTCAGGATTTTACGGTTTTTGGCGGCTCTATTAGTAAAATGAATGCCAAGAAAATCGCAGATATTCAAAATAAAGCTTTGCAGATGAAGGTACCGATTATAGGTTTGTTTGATTCCGGTGGAGCCAGAGTGCAAGAGGGAATTCAGAGTCTTTCCGGTCATGGAAATATTTTCTTTAACAACGTAAAGACTTCTGGGAAAATACCTCAGATATCAGCCATCATGGGACCTTGTGCCGGAGGAGCCTCCTATTCTCCTGCATTGACAGATTTTATTCTTATGGTGGAAGGAACCAGTAATATGTTTATTACCGGTCCCCGTGTGGTAAAAGAAGCCATTGGTCAGGTAGTTAGTATGGATGATTTGGGGGGAACCGAAACTCATTCTATTATGAGCGGAATTGCTGATTATGTTGCCAAAGACGACAAAATGTGTATTGCTTACATAAAGAAACTGTTAACTTATTTGCCGGATAATTACAGGAAGCGTCCGGGAGTTTATAAAATAGCGCCCTTTAATCTGATTAAAAACGAAAAAATAAATGATATTGTTCCTGCAGAGAAGCGTCAACCCTTTGATACTCATGAGGTAATCAAATGTCTTACGGATGAGGGAAGTATAATGGAAATGAAGGAGAAATATGCTCCTAATATCATAACTACCTTGGCAAGAATCGGTGGCCACCCGGTAGGAATCATCGCAAACCAATCCTCCAGCAAAGCAGGATGCATTGACATTGATGCGGCAGATAAGGCAGCAGGATTTATCCGTATTTGTGATAGTTTTAATATTCCGTTAATTAATCTGGTAGATGTATCAGGATTTTATCCGGGAAAAGAACAGGAACAGCGTGGCATTATCCGTCATGGAGCAAAGATGTTGTTTGCTTACAGTGAAGCAGAAGTTCTGAAGATTACGGTGATTATGCGTAAGGCTTATGGAGGCTCTTATCTGGCTATGTGTAGCAAAGAATTGGGAGCAGATATGGTTTATGCATGGCCCAATGCAGAAATTGCAGTTATGAGTGCAGAAGCAGCCATAGATGTTTTATATAAGGATTGTTCGGAAGAAGGAAAACAACGTTACCGTGAAGAGTACAAGAAACAATTTATGACGCCTTTTGAGGCAGCCCATAACGGATATGTGGATGAGGTAATTGTACCTTCCGAGACCCGAAATAAGATTATTAATATTTTATCCTTGTATCAAGAGCAGGAAGTAGACGAAAACAAGATTCCGCACAAAAATATTCCAATGTAATATTTGAACAGAAAAAACTCTGAGTTTTCAGTAATGAATTCTCAGAGTTTTGTTTTTGAAATTATTAGATCAATTTATGTAATAAATTTTTTATCCATTTCTCATTAAATGGTAAGAAAATATTGGCTACCGGTC
>JAFZGJ010000151.1 GCA_017555455.1 Lachnospiraceae bacterium | reverse complement strand
GGTACAAAGACTGCAAAAGTTGTAAAATCTCACCACAACGTAGGTGGTCTTCCTGAAGATTTACAGTTCGCATTGGTTGAACCATTAGCACAGTTATTCAAAGATGAAGTTCGTGCTTGTGGCGTGGAACTTGGTCTTCCTGCAGAAATGGTTTATCGTCAGCCATTCCCGGGTCCTGGACTTGGTGTAAGATGTCTTGGTGCTATCACTCGTGACAGATTAGAAGCACTTCGTGAATCTGATGCAATCCTTCGTGAAGAATTTGCAAAAACAGGTTTAGACAAAAAAGTATGGCAGTACTTCACAGTAGTACCGGATTTCAAAGCTGTAGGTGTTAGAAACCATGAAAGAAGTATGGGTTACATGGTTGTTATCAGAGCCGTTAATACCATCGATGCTATGACAGCTTCCATCGAAAGAATCGATTATGATATCTTGGAAAATATTTGTAAGAGAATTACAGATGAAGTACCAAGTGTAAGCAGAGTATGCTACGAAATTACACCAAAGCCGGTGGCTACGATCGAGTTCGAATAAATAAAATTTTATACAGATTATTTTAGATGGCAGGTAATCTTTCGGGTTGCCTGTCATTTTTATATTATTTAATTGGTAGTAACTTAAAAAGTAAAATGTTGCCATTTGGTATGAAGATGTACAAGATGAAAATCGAATGTACGTACGCATTTGCGTTGAATAAACGAAATGAATAGAGTATAATAATTTATAAGATAGTAACAAGGTATAGTAAATCTTGCACCATTGGTGCGAGAAATTAGCTGGAGCAATAATGTTGTCATTATGGAGAAGTGCAAGGATGATTTGCAGAGGGAATTTTACATTCAAATGACAAAACGTTATGGGTGGACGAAGCGTGTGTTAATTAATTTTGTTGAGGCACAAACATATGAAAAATATTTGCTGAATCAGACAAATTTTGAAAGAACGTTCTGTCCATACTAATAGTGATATAGCTAAAATCATTTGAGGTCTTTCTACTGCTATATATACAAAGGCAATAGGTAAATTGTGGAAGCCTAAAATAACAAGATATGATACAGCATATATTGGATTAACTTATGTTCAATCAGTTAAAAATAATGAAAGAATATCCATTGGCTGTAGTCAGTTATTTGATTCAGAAGGAAATGGTATGAAGTTATATTTGCGTCCGTATGCCGCAATAGAAGAGGCTTTGTCTAATGCTGTTTACCATCGTGCCTATGATGAGCGTGAGCCAATTGAGGTACGTGTGGAAAATGACAGAATTGAAATTGTAAGCTTTCCGGGACCGGATCGTTCAGTTACAATTGAAGGTTTAAAATGTTTCCGTGTATCAAATCGCCGTTATAGAAATCGTCGAATAGGAGATTTCTTAAAAGAATTGCATCTTACAGAAGGTAGAAATACCGGATTTAAGAAAATTTTGGATGCACTGGAGGCAAATGGCTCTCCAAAGCCGGAATTTGAGACGGATGAGGATAGAAGTTATTTTATAACGAGATTGTTTATTCATGAAGAGTTTGCTAAGGATGCAAATGAACGAAACTTGAACGAAGTTAGTGAAAAAAATGAGCGAAGTTTGAGCGAAGTTTTGAGCGAAGTTTTAACAAAAAAAGAGTTTGATAAAGTAATTCCTATAATAAAATATTTGGAGGAAAAAAGCTGTATTACACCTAAGGAAGCAGAGAATATATGTGATAAATCAGCAGCAACAGTAAGACGATATTTGGGAATACTGACCGCTACAGGAATCGTAGTAGCGGAGGGTAACACTAATAATAGTATTTACCGAGTTAAAGAATTATGATGTGGTGGGATAATGGTGATAGATATATGAGTAAGTTAAAGAAAGCAAAAACATCTTCTAAAGGTAAGATTTTAGCATTGGTTGTAATTGCATTTGCTGTTGCACCGTTATTAATTAATGTTGGATTGATTTTTTCAGATTTTATCTATGATAAGGCGGGGGCTACTTTAACTGCATATGGATTAAACAATGTGGAATGGGTGAATTAGTCCGGAATAGGAATTTACATATTACTAATTTTTAGAACTAAATACAAATTAAAAAATTATGATTCTAACATCTATTTGAAAAGTGGATGTTAGAATTTTTTGTTTTTATAAAAAGTACAAGCTTTCATTTATGAATGCGTAGACGGACAAAGAAATTGTCAGTTTCAGAGATTGTGGGTTAGTCCCTAACAAGCTTTTAAATTTAAAAGGACAGAAGTAAAAATGTTTTATAATTCAAAAAATAATGTTATGTTTTTAAGATTTACTATAAAATAAAATGATAATGTAATATTTTGTGGAAATATGTAAAAGAATTTCTTGAGAGTGCTTTAAGAAAGGGATTATTATGAGGATCTTACTAGTTGATGATGAAAAAATAGAGCGAGAAGGTATTAAGTTTTTGATAAACAAATTTAATATGCCACTCATTGTGGAAGAAGCAAGCAATGGAAAAAAAGCTTGGGAATATATAGAAAAAGAAAATAATGTGGACATATTATTAACAGATGTAAAAATGCCTCACATGGATGGATTAGAGTTAGCTAAAAAGGTTAATTTATTTAATCCTAATATTGTAATTATTATATTTAGTGCCTATAGTGAATTTGATTATGCCAAAAAAGCTTGCCAGGCAAATGCTGTGAATTATTTGTTAAAACCAATAGAATTAGATGAATTTCAAGATGTTATGAATCATGTGATGGATATATGTGAAAAAAGAAAACAGCAAGAGTTATTAAAAGAGTCAGATAAAAAACTATGGCTTTTCCGTCTTATTAATACTAAAGATGCAATATTTGAGATAGCAGATATTCTGCACTATAAATATGATATTAATTTAGAAAACAAAAATATGTGTTTTATTAGTATTGAAACATGTGGAAACTATTTTGAACAAAATGGAGAAGAGTTCGAAATAATTGTAAGAAGTAATATAGGTCAAAATTTTGAAATAATTAATTTGTATCCTAATTTATCCTATGTGCTACTGTATAGCAGTGAAAATATTGATATGGAAGAAATAGAAAATTCAATACGTAAGATTTATAGTAGATTATGTTTTGATAAGAAAGAAAAATTTTCAATTATTGTTGGCACTAAATTTTTAGGTATAAAGAATTTTAGAAATAAATTACAAGAATTAGAAAATACATTAAAAGATACGTTTAGTTATTTTTCGGGAATTATATATACTTCAAAAACAGATGCCAAAAGTACCGGTATTATGGAAGAACAGTTTCAGTTAAAAGAAAGTGTGATGAAGAGCATCAAAGATAAAAATATAATAGCTGTGAAAGAGCAATTATTTTTATATTTGAAAAGATTAGAAGATGAAAAATCATCTAGTGCTTTTTTCGCAAAATACTTAATTTTAGATATAGTTAAAGCTATATACCAGGAATTTGGCACTTATAATGAAACAATGATTGTGAATACTGCAAATGATATTATGAATAGCAACGATTTAAAAAAAGTAAGTGAAGTTTTAATAAAGATATTAGAAGAGATAATAGAAATAGATAAGGAAATTCTGCCGGATACAAGTCTTGCAATTGTAGAAATCAAGAAAATTGTTAAAAATGAGTATATGAACGATATTGGATTAGAGGAGATTGCAGATAAAGTGTGCCTGACATCTTCTTATGTTAGCTTCATTTTTAAAAAAGAAACTGGGAATACGCTAATAAAATATTTAACAGATTACAGAATGAAACAGGCGAAAGAACTTTTAGAAAATAGTAATATGAAAATTGTTGATATAGGTAAAGCGTGTGGATATTCTAATCAATCTTATTTTAATAAGTTATTTAAGAATTATTATGGTATGACACCTAAACAATATCGTGAACAATAGGTGGTGATAAGTTAATGGTTAAGTTGTGGAATTGGTTTGTAAAAAAAGCATCGATAAGAAAAAAGCTAATTATTAGTTATATGATACTGGTATTAATCCCTATTATTATTTTAGGATGTTATGCGTTTTCTATTGCAAATAAAAATTTAATGGAACAGACCCGAAAAACTATGAGTAACAATTTAGAACGTGTCATGTCAGAAATGAATTCAAAAATAGATAGAGAAAATGATTTTACAAAATACTTGGCCTACAATTTAGAATTTAGAGAAACATTAGAAGATAACGCATATAACAGCAGTGCGATTGCCCAAAGTTTAAATAAAACTGTGGAGCCTGTGCTTTGGTATTTTATCGCTAGTGATGAAAATATTAAAGGAATCTATATAGTTACTCCTTTTGCAATAGACGACATAGGCTCCTTTTTGAAATCATCAAAAGGGTATGAAGCAGAAGAATGGTATCAAAAACATATTACTCATATGAATACAGAATGGACAGTGGAAGATGGTCGTATTTTTGCTACAAGAACGATTTTGGACACAGCTACTACAAGTAGAATGATAGGAATATTAAGAACTGAATTTTATCCAAATAGAATTTGGGAACCATTTGAAACTATGAATTATTTGGAAAATGGCTTTTTAATCAAAAATGATAAACAGCAAATAATTTATTCTAAGGAAATTTCTGATAAGGAGATGCAACAAAAAATAGTATCTTATATTGGTAACAATAATATAGATACAATAATAGAAGAAAAATCTTTTCTGATAGAAAAGAAGATTATGGAAAATACAGGATGGGAAGTTTACTATTTTATCAATAAAAATATGATTTTGGAGCAAACCTATTCGATTATTTTTTCAACATTATTTGTGGTTTTTGTTTGCGTCATTTTAATAATTGTCTTAGTTAGTATTATTTCCTTTGTAATTAGTAAACGAATCCTGGCATTAAAAAGCCAAGCAGAAAAAATTGCTTCCGGAGATTTGGACAATCCGGTGTTTACAACAGATGCGGATGAAGTTGGTATTGTTACAAATAGCATTGGGAAAATGACAGTACAGTTAAATGATATGATTAATCAGGTATATAAGATTGAATTAGAAAAGAAGGTTTCTGAAATAGCGGCATTACAGGCTCAAATAAATCCACATTTTCTTTATAACTGTCTGTCAACTATAAAATGGAAAGCATTACAGAATGAGGAAAATGATATTGCAGATATTGCAGGATTGATTGCGAAATTTTATAGAACTTCTTTAAATAATGGTCATCAGATAACAACGGTTAATAATGAAATTGAAAATATTAAATCTTATATTGAAATCCAAAAGAAAATGCGTGAAGAAGCGTTTGTGATAGAATATAGAATTGATGAAGAGGGGCAAGAGTGTCAAATGCCTAATTTTTTATTACAACCGGTAATAGAGAATGCAATTATGCACGGAATTAATTACTTGAATGAAGATGAAGAAGGAAAGTTAATATTTGAATTTTACAAAAAGGATGGAAATTTAATATTCAAAATATATAACAATGGTCCTTTAATTGAAACGAAAGAAATAGAGAAAATAATGAAAAAAGATGGGGCCGGCTATGGTGTCCGTAACATTGTTGAAAGAATAGAACTTTACTATGGAAAAGACTATGGAATTAATATTGAGATTATAGATGATATATATACCTGCTTTATTATTAGGCTTAGAGATAACTTATAAAAGTGCATGAAAAAGTGTCATTATTCATAAAAAAGTGTCATTTTTTTGGGAGGTTGTAATAGTTATAATTAATTTATCAAAAATTAGGAGGATATTCTTATGAAAAGAAAAGTTTTAAGCATGGTTCTTGCTACAGCAATGGCTATGGGACTTTTGTGCGGATGTGGTGGAGAAAAAGAACCAACTACTACACCAGTTGAAAGCACAGAAGCTCAGGAAGCAGTAGAAGAAACAACCACCGCAGAAGGTGAAAAAGTTACTATTCGTATGTCTTACTGGAATAGTGAAGACACAATGGCAGCAATGTTAGCTTTTTTAGCTGAAGAAGTGCCAAATGTTGAAATTGAATATCAATTCATCGACAATTCCAATTATGACACAATTATTGATACACAGTTATCTGCTGGCGAAGGTCCTGATATCATCTGTGAATCTCCGGGATCCGCTTTAAAACATGCAAGACTTGGATATTTAGCACCAGTAGATGATTTGGCTGCAAAATATTCTGCAGCAGGTACAAGCATTTATTCCTATGAAGGAAGTACATACGCTTTACCAGGTATTAGCTGGTTTGAAGGTATTTGGTTCAACAAAGCTATTTTCGAAGAAAATCAAATTGAATTACCAAAAACATTTGATGAATATATTACTGTATGTAAAAAATTCCAGGAAATGGGAATTACACCATTAGCAGCAGGTTTAAAATCTTGGGAACCAATGTTAAAGAACTCTATGGCATTTGTTTCTGCTGAATATTTATCAACAGAAGCAGGTTCCGGATTTGGTGAAGATTACAGAAATGGTAAAGTTACATTAGATGGAACATGGAATGAATATGTGGAAAAATGGTCTGAAATGATTACGTCTGGTGTTTATACAACAGATATGACAGGTGTTGACCATGATCAGGCATTAGAACAGTTCGCTACTGGTGGAGCAGCAATGTTCTGTTCCGGTCCTTGGGATTATGAGGCAATTATGGCAAAAAATCCGGAATTACAGCTTGATATGATGCCATTCTACGGAACACAGGAAAGCGATGGATGGTTAATTGGTGGTCCTGGTTGTGGATTTGCAGTAAATGAAGCATCTGCAAATAAAGAAGCAGCAATGGAAGTTTTAGCAGCTATTTCTACAATTGAAGGACAGGCTGCATTATGGGAAAACAACCAGGGTGGTTCTTCCTACTTAGATGGAGCAGCATTTGATTTACCTGAAGCTTATACAAGCGTTGCCGGAACTCTTGCAGCTGGAAACGTATATTGTCCATGGAATGAATGGGGAGTAGCAGCAAGTGCTCACGAAACATATGGTACAGAAATGCAGAGTTACCTTTTAGGAACACAGGATCTTGCAACAACATTACAAAATGTTGATACAGCAGTTGCTGAGTTACTTGCAAAATAATTAAATAAGAAGCAAGTATTTAGAGGTAAGAGTAGTAAATAAAGAAAATTGATAGAGCTATTACAGGATAATATTACAGAAATATTCTGTAATAGCTCTTTTTACGCCTTTTTTGGAGGTTTATATGGAATTAAAGAAGAAAAGAGAAGCAGGAAGTTTGGGACATTATTTTATCTTGTTCATACTTCCGGCATTAATTATTTATTTAACTTTTAGTATTTTACCTTTTATTTTTACATTTATTTATAGTTTTACTGATTATACAGATATAAAAATCAGAAACTTAGATTTTGTAGGATTAAAAAACTATATAACTGTATTGAAAACTCCATTGATGAAGATAGCAATCAAAAACTCATTGATATATGCAGTAGTACTTACTGGATTTCAGGTGATTTTAGGTTTGCCATTAGCAGTAGTTTTAAATAAAAAATTAAAAAGTAGAAATCTGTTAAGAGCAATCTTTTTCTTCCCTGCAGTTTTTAGTTCGTTAATTATTGGATATTTATGGAACTTTATTTTATCCTCATCTGATTATGGATTAATCAATAATATGATTCATCAGTTAGGATTTAAAACAATAAATTTCTTTACTGCAGACAGAGCACTGTTTTCTGTAATTTTTACACAGATATGGCAGTGGACAGGTTGGGCAATGGTTATTTTCCTTGCGAATTTACAGGGGATTTCCCCTGAATTATATGAGGCTGCATCTATTGACGGAGCAGATGAAAGGCAGCAGTTCTTTAATATTACACTGCCTCTAATGTGTCCATCTGTAAAAATTATCGTTGTTACAGGATTAATTGGTGGTATGAAAGCATTTGATGCAATTTATTCAATGACTTCTGGTGGTCCGGGAAATGCAACTGAAACAGTAATGACTGTAATGATGAAGAAAGGTATTTCTGATGGATTCTATTCTGTAGGTTCTGCTTTCGGTGTATGTTTCTTTATTATTGTACTTATTGTTAGCGGATTTACAAATAAATTGATGTCAAAATGGAGCGATGCTATAGGTTAGGAGTGACAGCATGAAAAAAGAAAAAATAAGAGAAGTTAGTAAAAAAGAACAGAGAAAATTGTATATTACAGAATTTTTTATGGTTGCTCTTGCCATAATATGGTTCATTCCAATTTATTACTTAATAGTGACAACTTTTAAAAGTCCCAGGGAAGCAACAGAAGGACCATTAAAATTACCTGAAGTATGGATGATAGAAAATTATATTGATGCATGGAAAAACATGGAATACCCAAGAGCATTATTTAATACTGTTACAATTACTGTTTTGGCAGTTGGAATTATTGTATTGGTAACATCTTTGGCAGGATACGCTTTAGCAAGAACAAAAACAAAATGGGGAAATAGATTCTTTTTACTTTTCCTCGCAGGTTTAATGGTACCGTTCCAAATGAACATCGTTAGTTTATTTAAAATTGTTAAGTCTGTAGGATTAATGAATACAATTTGGGCAGTAATTTTAGTAGATGTAGCGATAAACGTTCCGCAAGGTATTTTCTTATTCAAAGAATTTATAGAGTCTTCGGTTCCAAAGGAATTGGAAGAAGCTGCAGAAATTGATGGATGTTCTGTAATTCAGAAATTCTTTGTTATTGTATTACCTTTATTAAAACCTGTAATTGCAACAGTAGTTATTATCGTTACTTTAAATGTATGGAATGAATTTATGACTCCATTGCTATTTATTCAGGGAAGAGAAAATGATGTAATTTTACAGGAAGTGTCCAGAAATATTGGACAGTTCTCAACAGACTGGACTGCATTATTCCCAATGTTAATGTTAGGAGTAGCGCCGCTTATGATTTTCTACATTTTTATGCAGAAATATATTATTGCAGGTGTATCTGCCGGTGCAGTTAAGGGATAACGGGTGAAGATGATGGAAAATATTATGATTATTGTTCCTCATGAAGACGATGAAATTTTAATGACAGCCGGAATTATAGAAAAAGCTGTTATTAATAACAAAAAAGTAACCGTTGTAATGGCTACAAATGGTGATTATGAAGGTACAGATAAGATTTCAGGAAGCATACGCCTTCAAGAGACTATTAATGGTCTTGCTGTTTTGGGCGTACCTGAAGAAAATGTAATTTTTATGGGTTATGCAGATACAGGAATGTATCCAACGGAAAGCTTTCTGTATAAATTGTACCAAGAAAAAGATGAAAACAGATTATTCCCAGGACACTGTTCAAGTGAAACGTATGGTTTACCGCAAAAGCCGGAATATCATTCTATGAAACATGGAAAACCGGCTGAATATACAAGAAAGAACTTCAAGAATGATTTACAAGAAATCATTCTTGAAAAAATGCCGGATACGATTTTTACAACATCCGAAGAGGATATGCATGGTGATCATAGTGGATTGTTTTTATTTGTTAAAGAAATTTTAGAAGAACAAATAAATTATCATCCGGAACTCTACAGTGGTGTTGTGCATTCTAAGGCGGGTGATGAAAATTGGCCGGTTAGAAATCCTGAGGTATTTCGATATATTCAATCTAAATACAAAGTTGCACAGTCTTATGAAGAAACGAAGCGAGAAAATGTTGAGTACTTTATTTGCCCTGAAAATTTTAATGATGGAGATTTGAAATGGGAGGATAGAATCAGTTTTCTTGTACCGGAAAATATGATGTCTGCTGATTTTTATAGAAACAAAAAGGTGAAAGCTTTAGACCAACATGTAAATGCGTTGAAACTTGATGCAGTGCACTTTTTGTACTCGTTTATTGCGATGGAAGAATTGTTTTGGAAGATAGATTACTAGGGGGAATAATATATGGAATTTAAGAAACCGATTTATCCTATTGAGCCATGGACAATTACAGAGACGGAATTTAAAAAAGAAACAAATTACCGTAATGAAACAACGTTTGCGTTGTCCAATGGTTATTTGGGAACTCGTGGAACTTTAGAAGAAGGATATTTGTTTACTGAAAAGGAAGGTCTGGAAGGAAACTTTATTAACGGTTTTTATGAAAGTGAAAATATCCGTTATGGGGAATGGAATTTCGGATTCCCATTAACAAGTCAGTCATTATTAAATCTTCCCAATATGAAGACCACCAAAATAATTTTGTGTGGTGAAGAGAGTGAAGAATTTGATTTATTAAACGGAGAAGTTCTTGATTATAAAAGAGTTCTTGATATGAAAGAAGGATGTGTTACCAGAAGTGTTGTTTGGCGTAGTCTTTCGGGAAAAAAAGTAAAAGTTGAAACAAAGAGATTTTGTTCCTTTGCATGCAAAAATTTATTGGTACAAAAATTAGAAGTAGAGCTTTTGAATTTTGAGGGTAAAGTTGTTTTGCTTTCTGAATTAAATGGAAAAGTAGAGAACCATACCAGAACAACGAATCCATTGGTTGACTATGGACCATTTGGTGAACATTTAGAATGTGAAAAATTAGTAAGTGATAATCATCGTTTTTATTATGAAGGAGCAACTTTAAATTCTAAGCTTACCGTTGGATGTATGGGATTACATCAGGTGGGTAACAGCGCAGATGTTTCTTATGAAGTTTTAAAGGAAGAAAAGCAGGCTAGTGTAAAATATAGTATTTCAGGAAAGAAAAACGAAAAGATTTGTATTACAAAATATCTGGCTTATTCTTCTAATCTTGATATGGAGAAAGAAAACCTTTATGACTTTTTAACAGGTGTTTTAAAAGAAGCACAAGATAAAAACTTTGATACTCTTTTTGAAGAGCAAAAAGCTTATATGGAATCTTTCTGGGATAGTGCTGATGTGCAAGTGGAAGGTGATGATGCTTTACAACAGGGGATCCGATTTAATTTGTTCCATATTATGCAATCAGCGGGAAGAGATGGAAGAACAGGAATGGGAGCAAAAGGGTTATCCGGGGAAGGATATGAGGGGCACTATTTCTGGGATACAGAAATGTATGTGCTTCCGGTATTTGCTTATACCAATAGTGAATTAGCGAAAGCTTTATTAGATTATCGTTATGACACTTTACCACAGGCTAGAAAGCGTGCTAGAGTATTAGGCCATGAAAAAGGTGCATTATATCCTTGGAGAACCATTAATGGGGAAGAAGCTTCCACTTATTATCCATTAGGAACTGCACAATACCATATTAATGCAGACATTGCATACGCATTTAAATTATATATGGATGTAAATGCGGACTATGAATATTTGAAAGAACGTGGTGCAGAAGTTCTTGTTGAAACAGCCAGAGTATGGGCAGATGTAGGTGGGTTTGCAGAAAGTAAGAATGGAAAATACTGTATTTGTGCTGTAACAGGACCGGATGAATACAATGCAATTGTAGATAATAACTTCTATACAAACTTGATGGCAAGAGAAAATTTAAAGGATGCAATTTGGGCTTTAGAAAAAACAAAAGAATTGGATAAAGAAGCTTACTTAAGTCTGGTAGAAAGATTGCAGATCACAGAGGATGAAGTGGCATATTGGGAAAAAATAATTGAAAATATGTACTTCCCATATGATGAAAAAAGAGGAGTTTATCCTTTGGATGATGGTTTCATGATGAGAAAAGAGTGGGATGATTCTAAAATTCCACCGGAAAAGAGACATCTGTTGTATGAAAACTACCATCCATTGTTTATCTTCCGTCAGAGAATGTCTAAACAGGCAGATGCAATATTAGGATTATTATTACATAGTAATTATTTTACGGAAGATGAATTGAAGAGAAATTATAATTTCTATCAGGAAGTTACATTACATCATTCTTCGCTATCTACCTGTATATTTGGAATTTTAGCATCACAAATCGGCTATGATGAGGAAGCCTATACCTATTTTTCACAATCTGCAAGGATGGATTTGGATGATTACCATAATAACTTTTATGCCGGAATTCATGCTGCAAACATGGCAGGTACTTGGCAAGCGATTGTTTTTGGCTTTGCGGGTCTTCGTACCAACAAAGGAATTTTAGAATTTAAGCCTTCCATTCCAAAAGATTGGAAAGGATATTCTTTTAAAGTTCATTATCAAGGTAGTGAAATTCATGTTCATTCAACTAGAGAAAAAACAGAATATAGATTATTAAATAATTGTCCTGTAACATTTGTAATCGGGGAAGCAGAATATCTATTGAATGAAAAGGGGGCAACGGTAGTTTATGAATAAAAAATATAAAGCAATTTTCTTTGACTGGGATGGAACAGCAGTTATGTCCCGTAAAGCACCGGTAACGGATGCAGTAGCAGCTATGAAACCTTTATTGGAAAAAGGCGTGAAATTAGCAATTGTAAGTGGAACTACTTATGAAAATATTGCGGGAGGAGCTATTGAGAATTATTTTACTCCCAAACAGTTAGACAACCTTTATTTGGGATTAGGCAGAGGGGCATATAACTATGAATTTAAAGAAGGAAAACCATATGTATTTTCACATATGATTCCTGAAAAAGAATTATTAGGAATCATCCATAGAATTTGTTTTGAAATTCATTTGGAATTAAAACTAAAATATGACTTTGATACCGATATCGTATTTAGCCGTCCTAATTACTGCAAGATTGATCTGATGGTAGATAATAACCGTGGTGATAATTTATTTATGCAAGAGAATGAGCTGGATATGTTGAAAGAAAAATTGAAAGCTCATGGGATTGAGGGCGGTTTGCAGGCACTTATGGATTTAAGTATTGAAATTGCTAAAAAATATGATGTTGAAGTAGCTCCAACATGTGACGCGAAATATTTAGAAGTTGGAATATCTAGTAAAAGTAACAATGCTAATACCATTTTTGCAAAATTATGTGAAGAAAATCCTGAGTTAGAGGCGAAAGATTGTTCTTTTTGGGGAGATGAATATGTAGGAATTGAAGACGGTATTTTTGGAAGTGATAGTTTTATGTATACAGAAGTGACAAAAAAAGGAGATTTTTTTGATGTATCTAATGTAACCGGAGAACGACCTGAAAAAGTAAAAGTTTTAGGCGGTGGTGTAGATACATTCTTAAAATTCTTGGCTGAACAATAATAGTAACATTGCTTTAGAAAGAATGTGGAGTAAATATGGGAGAAAGCGTAAAAGAGGCCGGCAAGAGAAAATTCCGAGTAAAGAGATTAAATTTATTAAAAATAAAGGAATATAAACATTCTGAAGAAAATAATAAAAATTTATCTAAAAAGAAATTTACAGTTAGTATAAAGTTTCAATTATTAGTAGGATTTTTACTTCCTGTAGTTTTTGTTGTATTAGTAGGAGTGGTTTCGTACAAAAAGGCTGAGCAAGGAATGATTGATAATTATGAAACATCTGTTAGAACTACTATTGATACACAGATGGAATACCTTGACTTTGGACTTTCTTTGATTCGTACAGATGCAATACAGATAAAAACAGATGAGGAATTACAAAATTTGATGTCAGGCGTATATGCAAAAGATTTAACAAAAGCATCAAATGCCTACAATAAGAATTTAGCAAATCTCAGCATAAAGAAGACGTTAAATAATTTTATCAAGGATATTTATATTATCCCAAAATCAGGAAACAGTATTATTTCGACATCAGATGTCATTTCTAACAAAAATGGATTTTATGAAAAATGGTCTGTAACAGAGGAAGGAAAATTTATTCAAGACAAGAATAGTACGGGATGGATAGGAGAGCATCCTGAAATGGATGCTTTAAGCGGTCATACTTCAGAAGATTACTTTTTATCTTTTATGACAGTTTTCCCTGATAAATCAACAGTATTAACAGTTGATATAAGTCGAAATGCTATTGTAGAAAGTTTAAGTGCAATAGATTTAACTCAAGGTGCGATGGTTGCTTTTGTAACAGCAGAAGGTAGAGAAATTTTACTGAAAGAAGAAAGTAATTCATTAGAACTAAATATCAGTGAAGAAAAATTTTATCAAAATGCAATAGCTGAGAGTTTACAAGGAGTTAAATATATTACGTTAAATAATGAAGAATATTTATTTATCTATAGTACCAGCGAGGAAACTAATGCAACTTTGGTATATATGATACCTAAAGGAAAGGTAGTTTCATCAGCTGATGAAATAAAAATTCTTACACTTATTATAGTTATTATTGCATGTATAATTTCTACTTTAATAGGACTAGGAATACTTCTGAATATAATGAAAAGTATGAATAGTATTATTAAAAGGTTGAAAAAAGTTGCTACTGGTGATTTAACTGTAGAAATGAAGCGAGACGGAAGTAGTGAATTTATTATTTTAAATGAACATATTTCAGATGTAATAGAGAATACCAGAAAATTAATTTCTGAAGTAAATCAAATTGTAGAAATGGTAAATGATGCGGCTCTTAAAGTAGATAGTGTCTCAGATAAAATGGAAAATTCCTCAAATTCAATATTATATGCATTAGAAGAAATTGATGCAGGAGTTGGGCAACAAGCATTAGACGCGCAGCAATGTTTAATGCAAATGGATAGCTTGTCCCGAAGTATGGAAACCATTGGAAAAGAGATGGAAGGTACAGTCAAAAGTTCAAAAAATACTCAGAATGTTGTAACATCCAATATAAAAACAATGAATGAATTAGCTGGTCAGACAAATGACACTATTTCAGTTACATCAAAAGTAAAAAATGATGTAGAAGTCTTAGCAAAACGTTCAGATGAAATTAGAAAGTTTGTGGATATTATTGCAGATATTGCAGCTCAAACAAATTTATTATCATTGAATGCTTCGATAGAGGCTGCTCGTGCAGGAGAAGCTGGTAGAGGATTTGCTGTTGTTGCAGAAGAAATCCGTAAACTGGCAGATGGTTCGCAACAAGCAGCTAATGAAATTAATAAAGTTGTAGAAGTTATTGGTAAGGAAACTGAAGCAACAGTTGAAACAGCAATTTATGCAGAAAAAATTGTAGAGAAACAAGAAGTGACAGTTGGACGTACAAAAGAAGCTTTTGAAGAAATAAATTCTTTTACAGAAAATGTAATTGAAAATATTATTGAAGTTACCAATAGTATTGAAAACATGGACGTTCTTCGAATAGAAACTCTAGAAGCTATATCTAGCATTTCAGCAGTATCTGAACAAACTGCAGCGTCCTCCGGAAGTGTGTATAACATAGCTCAAGAGCAAAAAGAAGTTGTTGTAGCATTACAAGAAGCGAGTGAAGATTTAAAACTGAAAATGCAAAATCTAAAAAATGCGGTTTCTATATTTATTACAGAAACATAGTTATATGTATATACAATATTAATTACCCTTTTTGTCATGATTAAGTGAAAAGAGTCTATGTAACATAGGCTCTTTTTGCTATTCTTATTCTAATATAAAGAAATATAGTTGAAGTTGAAGTTTAGTGTGATAAAATTATGAAATATTAATAGTGTTTCTAAAATGCTTAAGGACATATTATTGTGAATTATTATCTGTTTAAAATTAATGATAAGAGAAGTTTTGAGAAAAAGAATATGGGAGAGAGTGATGAAAATAAAGGTTATACTAATCGGAGCAGGTAACAGAGGAGTTGCTTATACAGATATTATGGGTCAAATGTTGGACAAATATGAAGTGGTGGCTGTAGCGGAACCAATCGAAAGTCGTAGGGAGTATATAAAAGAAAAGCATAAAATTCCACAGGAAATGTGTTTTGCTACAGGAGAAGAACTATTGTCATTGGGAAAAATTGCAGATGCTGCAATAATTGCAACAATGGATAGGGATCATTTTAAACTTACCATGCAGGCTATTTCTTTAAAATATGATTTGCTATTAGAAAAGCCGGTTTCTCCGGATCCAAAGGAATGTAAAAGAATAGCTGACTATGCCGTCGAAATGGGAGTAAAAGTGGTAGTCTGTCATGTATTGCGTTATTCCCCTTTTTTCATTACATTAAAGGAAGCGATTTTAGAGGGAAAAATCGGTGATGTTATTTCTATCACCCATGAAGAATGTGTTGGAAATGTACATCATAGTCATAGTTTTGTACGTGGAAACTGGGGGAATACAGAACGCTCTTCTATTATGTTGTTGCAAAAGAGCTGCCATGATATCGATATTTTGCAATGGTTGATTGGTAAAAAATGTGTAAAAGTACAGTCCTTTGGAAGTTTATCCTATTTTAAAAAGGAAAATGCACCGAAAGATTCGCCTGAATATTGTATTGAAGGATGTTCTAAAGCAGAGAAATGTCCGTATAATGCAGTAAAGATTTACTTGGATGATAAGAAAAATGATTGGTTTAGAACAACCTGTACAAGAGAAGCAAACCCTACGGATGCAATGGTGGAAAAAGCATTGAAGACAACACAGTATGGAAAATGTGTATTCAAATGTGATAACGATGTAGTAGATCATCAAACTGTAAATCTTCTGTATGAAGATGGAGCAACCGTAAACTTTAATATGAATGCTTTTAATAAAGGGGGACGATTTATACATATTATGGGCACCAAAGGAGAACTTCGTGGTGCTATGGATTCTTCTAAATTACCAATCACTTTGTTTGATTTTGAAACAAGGGAAACTATGGAAATCCCGATGAAAACAGGGGATGGGATTATTAATGGTCATGGTGGGGGAGATGAAGGAATCGTTGCTTCCTGGCATGAGTATTTATCTGGAACCTATGAGGGAGTATCTATCTCAGACATTTCTACTTCTGTAGATAATCATCTTACCGTGTTTGCGGCAGAAAAATCCAGAGAAGAGGGAATAGTGGTAGATGTAGAAGCGTATAAAAAAACTTTAGAAGAAGACTAAGCAATAAAAAAGAACAGAAAAATTTTATGTGGCAGTGGAGAGTATGAAGAAGTAGAGGTAACTGATGATGAAGCGAATAATGATTTAATATTCTTTTGTAAAACACCAAGGACAAGAAAAGAAATATGTGATTATTTAGGCTTGGCTTCTGTAACATATGCAATTCAAACGCATGTAATGCCTTTGGTTGGAATCGGGAAAATAAAGTTGAGCATTCCTGATAAGCCTAAGAGCCCTAAACAGTTGTATTATAGTGAATGATATATACATCACAATTTGATCAATTTCAGGTAGCTACGATAAGGCAAAAAAAAGAGTATAAAAATTTTAAAGTTATAGATTTGTGTATTCATCCTTTGACATACTATAGAGAATTAGAAGCGTATTAGCAAATTCTATTGCAAATAAGATTGATGATACGAAAATAAGAGAAGAAACTTTATCTGAAATTTCAAAAAATATAATTATAACTAGAAAAAATCTATAAAATGTTTTTTGAAAATAAGTGGAGAAAGAGAATAGTGGTTGCATAATGGTTGCAAAATTCCAGCAAAAACAAAATAATCTATGGAATAATTAGAATTTCAATGCTAGATTTGGCATGAAAAGAAAAATTGAAATGAATAAAATAATTAGTTAGTATTTTATATTAATGGAGCATTTATGGAAAAGATAAAAGATTTTTTTAAGAAAAAGAATATTGAAATTTCGGTAAAGCGCTATTTTATTGATGCGCTTGGAGCTATGGCG
>JAFZGJ010000014.1 GCA_017555455.1 Lachnospiraceae bacterium | reverse complement strand
TTTTGTTTTTATAATTTTGTCGACTGTTATCCTTGAAAAGTGAATAAGGATAATCACTTCGGTAAATAGGACAGTTATAACACTGACGCTTCCATTTATCGCATCCTGCATAATCAAAATAGGCACACTGTCCGGTAAAAGTCCAGCAATCATGAAGTGTCCAAACAACCGGAATATCATGTTTCTTAATATAATCAAATAGTAGTCCCACATGGAGGTAGAAACCATGTAGGTTATGGAGGTGAAGAACATCCGGTTTGATATTATCCAACCAAAGCAGGAATTTTTTTGTGTTATTTTTAGAAGCAAAACCACTGTTACCATAGAAGAAATTAGAAAGAACGTGAATTCCAAAATCTAATGTGTTACCAATTTTATAGCTATTCACATTTTCGGGGGAGGAACCACGTCCATACGCAATGTATGAAGTGTAGTTTTCATTTTCTGCTAAGTAATATAATGCTACAGCTATTTTTCCGGTACTTCCGGTTCCGTTCACAGTATTTATCTCTACGATTTTCATTCCTGACCTCTCATTAAATTGTAAATTGGAGCAAAATATGGTATAAATAACATTAATAAAGTTATTGTATCGTATTTGTGACGGAAAAAAAAGAAAAATATAAAGGAAATGATTTAATGTGTAAAGTAATCATTTTAATGTCCACTTATAATGGGGAATTGTACATAGAAGAACAATTGGATAGTATCTTTTGTCAGAATCATCAGAATTTTGAATTGTGGATTCGGGATGACGGTTCTAAAGATAATACGGTTGAAGTTATTGAGCAGTACAAGAATAAACTGGAACCGGCGCAGGCTGAGAAAATCACATTAGTTTCAACAGATTCGGGAAATTTGGGATATATGAAGAGTTTCTGGTATTTATTACAAAACTGTCCCAAAGCAGATGCTTATGCTTTTTGTGATCAGGATGATGTATGGGAACCGGATAAATTGGAAAGAGGAGTGCAGCATTTGAAGAAAGAGGATGAAAAGAAGCCTATGTTATATACTTCTCGTTTTGCTTATTATTCCGGAGAAATGGAATTTCAGGAAGAGGGGATTAGATATCCATATGATATTACCTTTGATAAAGTAGCATTTTATACTCCTGCATTTGGTTTTACGATTATGGTTAATGATGCATTAAGAGAAAAAGCATTATCAGCCGGAGATTTAACCAATATTCCTCATGATGCATGGTGTTTGAAGGTTGCTACAGCCTTTGGCAAGGTTATTTATGATGAGACTGTTACTGCCAGATATAGAAGACATGGCTCTACAGTAACTCAGGCTTCTGCATCAAAGTGGAAATTGATAAAAGAATGGATTCATAAGGATATTCTTCATGGAAATTTATGGGAGCGTTATTGGTTCCTGAAAAGGTTTGCGGAAGAATATGGTGACGAATTAAGTGTTCAGGACAAAGCATTTATCAAACTTTTTGAGGAGCAAAAATGCCCGTTCTTGCAGAAACTTCAGAGAGTATGCTATAGTTATAGATTACGCCCCACATTAGGGGGAGAAGTGGCATTAAGATTGTGCTTTTTGCTTGGAAAATAATGGATAGAAAGCTGAATTTATGCAGTTTGTGATGTTTCGCAAACGCCTAAAAAATATATAAGAGAGAGGTGCATTATGCAAGGATTAATTTTAGCTGCTGGAATGGGAAAAAGATTAAAAGAACTTACAGCAGGAAATACAAAATGTATGGTTAAGGTAAACGGAGTTACTTTAATTGAGCGGGTACTTAGAATTTTGGATAGAAAAAGTCTTTCAAGAATCGTGATTGTAATTGGTTATCGAGGTCAGCAATTAATTGATTATATCAAGGAATTAGATATTAAAACTCCGATTGTATATGTAAATAATGAAATTTATGATAAAACAAACAATATTTATTCGTTAGCGCTTGCAGGGGAATATCTGTGTGCAGAAGATACATTGCTGTTTGAGTCTGATTTGATCTTCGAAGAATCTGTCGTAGATGCATTGTTGGAAGATACAAGAGAGACATTGGCTTTGGTTGATAAATTTGAAAGCTGGATGGATGGTACATGTACTGTGTTAGATGATGAGGATCGTATTGTAGATTTCGTGCCGGGAAAATATTTGAAATTTATGGAACGAGAGCAATATTATAAAACGGTGAATATTTATAAGTTCAGTAAACATTTTTCTAAAAATACATATATGCCGTTTTTAAATGCTTATGCAAAAGCAATGGGAAATAATGAATATTATGAATCAGTTATTAAATTAATTGCTATGTTGGAAACTCAAGAGATTCGAGCAAAGCGTTTAGAAGGACAGAAATGGTATGAAATTGATGATGTGCAGGATTTGGATATTGCTGAATCCATGTTTGCAACATCTGCATCTGAACAATATAATGCAATTAATAGTCGATATGGAGGTTACTGGAGATATCCTAAACTTTTGGATTATTGTTATTTAGTCAATCCATATTTTCCACCCCAGAAAATGTCGGATGAAATCAAGTCGAACTTTGAAACTTTAATGTCTCAGTATCCATCGGGAATGCGAGTGAATAGTTTACTTGCTGCTAAAAATTTTGGTTTAAAACAAGAGCATGTGGTAGTTGGTAATGGTGCAGCAGAACTCATAAAGAGTTTGATGCAAAATAATCGTTTTAACAGGGTAGGTTTTATTCGTCCTACTTTTGAAGAATATTTTAACCGTTTCTGCAATGAAGCTGTTGTTTATGACGTTTCAGAAAAAGGATTTGAATATCAGGCAGATGATATTATAAAATTTTTTAAATCTAAAAGTATAGATGCTCTTATTATAATTAATCCGGATAATCCAAGCGGTAATTATATGGACGTAGAACAATTGAAAAAGTTAATTGAATGGAGTAAAGATAATAATATTAAACTTGTTATAGATGAAAGCTTTGTGGATTTTGTTTCTGTTTATGAAGAGGAAAGTTGGGAAGAATATTCTCTTTTATCAGAAGAAATTTTGAATTCTTATAGGAATCTTTTCGTGGTAAAAAGTATTTCAAAGTCCTATGGAGTTCCGGGATTCAGACTTGGGATTTTGGCTTCGGCTAATGAAGAGTTAATTGCGGAAATGAAAAAGGATGTGGCTATTTGGAATATTAATTCATTTGGCGAGTTTTATATGCAAATATTTGAAAAATATAGGAAAGATTATGCTATATCATTGAAAAAGATTAAACATGCAAGGAGTGTTTTCCAGAAAGAATTAAGCCATATTTCAGGGATAAAAATATTTCCTTCACAAGCAAATTATGTGATGTGTGAATTAGAAGAACCAATTAAGAGTCGGGATATTGCGGAAAAGTTACTTGATAGAAATGTTTTTATTAAAGATTTGTCTACTAAAATTGGTAATGGGAAACAGTATATCCGTTTGGCGGTAAGAAGTGAAGAAGAAAATCAGTATCTTGTTGAGCAGTTGAAAGACTTATTACAACAATAGAAGAAGGAGAAAAAAATGGCTGTAGTTAAACCATTTATATGCATAAGACCTAATGAAGGAGAAGTAGAAAAAATAGCAGCACTTCCTTATGATGTTTATAATAGAAAAGAAGCAAAGGAAGTAGTGTTTAAGAACCCAAAATCTTTTTTGGCTATTGATCGTCCGGAGACGGGGTTAGCAGATGATATAGACATGTATGCACCAGAGGTATATCAGAGAGCGAATACTATACTGCAAAAATGGATTGAAGATGGCAGTTTTATTCGTGATAATGAGAAGTCATATTATATATATGAGCTTACGATGAATGGCCGCGTGCAAAATGGTATTGTGGCATGCGTATCTGTTGATGACTATTTAAATGGTGTTATAAAGAAGCATGAAAATACGCGTGTTAAAAAAGAAGAGGATCGTATTTGCCATGTAGATGGTTGCAGTGCTCAAACAGGACCTATTTTTTTAGCATATCGAGCACAAGATATTATTTCAAAACTAGTGACCAAAATTAAAGGAGAAATGCCAATATATGATTTTGTTTCTGAAGATGGTATTAGGCATCGTGTATTTAAAGTCGCACATGAAGATGATTGTGAGCTAATTGAAAGTACGTTTACTACAATTAATCAGATTTATATAGCAGATGGTCATCATAGAGCTGCTTCTGCAGTAAAAGTGGGCTTAAAGAGAAGAGAAAAATATGAGAACTATACAGGCGTAGAAGAATTCAACTATTTTTTATCAGTTCTCTTTCCGGACGAAGAATTGATGATTATGGATTATAATCGTGTAGTAAAAGATTTGAATGGACTATCAGAATTAGAATTTTTGGATAGGGTAAGTAATATTTTTGATGTTATCGAAGTTAGTGGACAAGTAAGACCACAGAAAAAAACAGAATTTGCAATGTACTTATCTTCTAAATGGTATGTATGTTCTGTGAAAGACAAGGATATTCCAGATGATCCGGTAGAATGCTTAGATGTATCTTTACTTCAGAATCTATTATTAGGTCCTGTGTTGGGAATTAATGATCCAACGACTGATAAACGTATTGATTTTGTAGGTGGGATTCGTGGTTTGGATGAATTGGAAAGACGTTGTGCTACAGATTGTAAAGTGGCTTTTGCTATGTACCCAACTTCTATCGATGAATTGTTCAATGTTGCAGATGCGAATTTACTTATGCCACCTAAATCCACATGGTTTGAACCAAAGCTTAGAAGTGGACTGTTTATACATGAGTTTGAATGGTAATAGTTTTTTTAGATTTAGTATCAATACTGGAAAGAAAGGGATTAACAAAAAATGTCAGTTTTAGATATACTGTATACAATTTTAATCGGTCCTATACAGTTGGTTTTTGAAACAATTTTTACTATAGCAAATAGATTTACAGGTAATCCGGGAATTGCGATTATTGCATTAAGTTTAATTATGAATTTCTTGGTTTTACCTCTATATCGTCGTGCAGATATTATGCAGGAAGAGGCCAGGGATATAGATTTAAAATTACAAAAAGGTGTTGCTCACATTAAGAAGAATTTTACCGGTGATGAGAGCATGATGATTTTACAGACATATTATAGACAAAATAATTATAAGCCCACAGATGCCTTGAATGGCTCGGTTTCTTTATTGTTAGAGATTCCTTTCTTTATTGCAGCGTATCAGTTTTTATCTCATTTAGAGATATTACAAGGTGTATCTTTAGGTCCTATTATGGACTTAAGCAAGCCGGATGGTATTCTGGTTTTTGGAGGAGTAGCTATTAATATTCTTCCGGTTTTAATGACTATCATTAATATAATATCCAGTGCCTTGTATTTAAAAGGATTTCCTTTGAAGACTAAAATTCAGTTATATTCTATGGCATTGCTGTTTTTAGTTTTTTTATATACATCTCCTTCCGGCTTGGTTTTTTATTGGACACTGAATAATGTTTTTTCCCTTTTTAAAAATATTTTTTATAAATTAAAAGATCCTAGTAAAATTTTAAGTATTTTAGCTTCTATAAGTGGTGTGATAATCTCAGTTTATAGTATTTTATATGTTTTGGAAGAAACTATTAAAGGAACTATGTTTATTGTATTATTAGGTTTATGCTTACAAATTCCTTTAATGTTGAGAGTTAATAAATTAAAAGCACTATTTGAAAAAATAAAATTCAAAAAACAAAATTCGGATAAATCAATATTCTTTTTATGCGGTTTATTTTTAACTGTATTTGTGGGGATTTTAATACCATCAGCAGTTATTACAGCATCACCGATGGAATTTATGGATGTGGACTATAATCCTTTGTGGTACCTTGTCAGTTCAGGATGTTTCGCAATAGGGACTTTTCTGGTGTGGTTAAGAGTATTTTATTGGTTGGCAAGTGATAGTGGAAAAGTTATTTTTGATAAAATTGTCTGGATATTGTGTGGTATTGTTGTTGTTGATTATATGTTTTTTGGTACTGAATTAGGAGTACTTTTTGCTGAACTAAGATATGAAAGCGGAATGCAATGGGGTATAATGGATCAGGTTTACAATTTAGGAATTTTAAGTTTGGTTGCAATTATACTTGTCATTTTTATGATTAAATTTCCTAAGTTTGTTGGTACCGTCCTTCTTACTGCTGTTTTAGCAGTTGGTTTCATGTCAGGAAACAATATTTTTAATATTAATAAATCTATTAAAGAATATGAAATATTAGTAGAAAATGGTACATTAGGAAAACCTCATTTTAACTTAAGTAAAACCGGAAAAAATGTAATTGTATTTATGCTGGATAGAGCTATGAATCAATTTGTACCATATATGTTTAATGAAAAACCGGAATTACAGGAACAGTTTGCAGGTTTTACTTATTATTCTAATACCATATCTTATGGCAGTGTTACTAAGATTGCATCACCTGCATTATATGGAGGTTATGAATATAGACCTTTAGAAATTAACAAAAGGGATAGTGAATCTTTAGAATCAAAACAAAACGAAGCATTAAAGGTAATGCCAACAATTTTTAACAATAATAATTATGAAGTAACGGTATGTGATCCTCCGCATGCAGGGTATACATGGGTTCCGGATCTTTCTATTTATGATGATTTACCTGATGTTAATACATATAACACTCTTGGTGAATTTAATGGTGAATTAATTGACGTAGCTACTATAGATAACCGAAAGAGAAACTTCTTTTGTTTTGGACTTATGAAATCTATGCCTGTTTTTCTTCAGGAATTAATGTATAATGACGGAATGTATAATCAAGCAAAAGTTACTTTAGATTATATGGGACAGAGTACTTTTGATAATTATACTGCTAGTGGATTAGCTCCAAGATTTCTTAAACCATATAATGTATTGTGTAGTTTAATAAATATGACAAATATAGTAGAAGAAGATAATGATACTTTTTTAATGATATCAAACGATACAACACATGAACCTATGTTGCTTCAGGAACCGGAATATGAACCTGCACTTAATGTAGATAATTATGAATATTCGATTAATAATATGAATCGTTACATTGTAAACGGTAAAGTACTGAAGATGGATAATGAACTACAGATAACTCATTATCATGTTAATATGGCAGCATTTATTCAATTAGGAAAATGGTTTGACTATTTACGGGAAAATGATGTTTATGATAATACAAGAATTATTTTAGTATCGGATCATGGAAGACATTTAATGCAGTTTGATGAATTGTTTTTAAATGATTCAGAGGGGAATATTATAGATTTGGAAATGTATTACCCGCTTCTTATGGTAAAGGATTTTAATAGTCAGGAATACCAGATATCTGATGAATTTATGACAAATGCGGATGTGCCAACTCTTGCAATGAGTAATATTATTAATTCTCCTGTGAATCCATATACAGGAAATAAAATAGATAGTAGTACAAAATCAGAAAAAATACATTATATTAGTACTTCGAATGATTTTAATGTTGAAGTCAATAAAGGAAATACATTTTTACCTTCCGGATGGCTAAAGTTTGAAGGTGATAATATATGGGATAAAGATAGTTGGACAATTTTAGAAAGAGAAGCCATATTTCCGGTTGATAATAAATAATTTTGAGGAAAATTTAGTGGGTTATATTTTGAAAAATATGAAGCATTTACAAAGATAGAAAGGGATTAGAGTAAAATGACAGTTTTGGACATTTTGTATACTATTTTAATAGGTCCTATACAGTTAATTTTTGAGGTGATTTTTACGGTAGCCGAGAGATTAACAGGTCATCCGGGAATTGCAATTATTGCACTCAGTCTAATTATGAATTTTTTGGTACTTCCTTTGTATCGCAGAGCTGATATTATGCAGGAAGAAGCCAGAGATATAGAGTTAAAATTACAAAAAGGCGTTGCTCATATTAAAAAGAATTTTACCGGTGATGAGCGTATGATGATGTTGCAAACATATTATAGACAAAATAATTATAAGCCTACAGATGCTTTAAATGGTTCGGTTTCTTTATTGTTAGAAATTCCTTTTTTTATTGCAGCCTATCAGTTTTTATCTCATTTGGAGATATTAAAAGGAGTATCCTTGGGGCCAATTGTAGATTTAAGTGCACCGGATGGTATTTTGGTTTTGGGAGGAGTGGCTATTAACATTCTTCCGGTATTAATGACTATTATTAATATAATTTCCAGTGCTTTATATTTAAAAGGATTTCCGTTAAAGACTAAAATTCAGTTATATTCTATGGCATTACTATTTTTAGTTTTTCTGTATACGTCTCCTTCAGGATTAGTTTTTTATTGGACATTAAATAATATATTTTCTCTCTTTAAAAATATATTTTATAAATTGAAAGAACCGGAGAAGATACTAAGTGTATTAGCTTCTATAAGTGGTGTAATAGTAGTAGCTTATAGCATTTTATATGTTTTAAAAGATTCTATTAAAGGAACAATGTTTTTGGTATTATTCGGTTTATGCTTACAAATTCCTTTAATGTTAAGAGTCAATAAGATTAAAAAAATAATTCATAAAATAAGCAGGAAAATAAGTAATAAAAAACAAGAGTGCGACAAGAAAATATTCTTTTTATGTAGCCTGTTTTTAACTGTATTTATTGGGATTTTAATACCATCAGCGGTTATTGCAGCATCACCGATGGAATTTATGGATGTTAATTATAATCCTTTGTGGTATCTTGTTAGTTCAGTAGCTTTAGCATTAGGAATTTTTCTTGTATGGTTAAGAGTGTTTTACTGGTTGGCAAGTGATAACGGAAAAGTTATTTTTGATAAAACAGTTTGGATATTTTGCGGTATAGCTATTGTTAATTATATGTTTTTTGGGACTGAACTAGGAACACTTTTTGCAGAACTTAGATACGAGAGCGGAATGCAATGGGGGATTGCAGATCAGATGAAAAATCTGGGAGTGTTAATGTTAGTTGCAGCTGTTTTTCTTGTCTTTATTAATAAATTTCAAAAAAATGTTTCGACCATTCTTATTACAGTTATATTGACTATAGGAGTTATGGTAGGAACTAATGTTTATAATATAAATAAAGGGATTTTAGAATATGAAACATTAGTAGAAAATAATGAGAGTGCAGGAGTACCATATTTTAAATTAAGTAAGACAGGAAAGAATGTAATTGTGTTTATGTTGGACAGGGCGATGAATCAATATGTGCCATATATGTTTAATGAAAAACCGGAATTACAGAAACAATTTGAAGGATTTACCTATTATTCAAATACGATATCACATGGTGGTTTCACTAATTTTGGAACACCGGGATTGTTTGGTGGTTATGAATATATACCGACAGAAAACAATAAAAGAAGTACGGAATCGTTAGAAGAAAAACAAAATGAAGCATTAAAGGTTATGCCAACTATATTTTGTGAAAATGATTTTGAGGTTACAGTATGTGATCCACCATATGCAGGGTATACATGGGTTCCGGATTTATCTATTTATGATGATTTGCCGGAGGTTAATGCTTATATCACCCAAGTTCGGTATAATGATCCAATAATTATAGATAATAGAAAAAGAAATTTCTTTTGTTTTTCTATTATGAAGTCTATGCCTGTTTTTATACAGGAATGGCTCTATGATGATGGGAAATATAATCAGATAAAAGAAAATTCGGCTATTACAGGTCAAGAAATAATAGATAACTATACTGCTGTTGGATTAGAACAGCGATTTCTTGATAAATATGATGTGTTAGTAAACTTATCAAAAATGACACATATTACAGAAGAAGATAGTGATACTTTTTTAATGATGAGTAACGATACCACACATGAACCTGTTTTACTTCAGGAGCCGGAATATGAACCATCTGCATCTGTAGATAATAAAAAGTATTCTGCCACTAATACAGAACGTTACACTGTCAATGGAAAGAAAATGAAGATGGATGATGTGAATCATATTATCCATTATCAAGCTAATATGGCAGCATTCATTCAGTTGGGAAAATGGTTTGATTATATGCGTGAAAATGGAGTATTTGATAATACAAGAATTATTTTAGTTGCCGATCATGGAAGACCACTAATGCAATTTGATGAATTAATATTAGATGACGGAAGTGATATTTTTAAAAATGTGGAATTTTATTATCCGCTTCTTATGGTAAAAGATTTTAATAGTCAGGATTACCAAGTGTCTGATGAGTTTATGACAAATGCAGATGTACCAACAATTGCAATGAAAGATATTATAGATAATCCGGTAAATCCTTTTACCGGTAATGTAATTGATAGTAGTGCAAAATTAACCGGAACGCATTACATAATAGCATCAGAGGAATATGATGTTTTGATTAACAATGGAAATACTTTTAATCCATCCGGATGGTTGACTTTTAATGGTGATAATATATGGGATAAAAGTAATTGGAGCGTATTAGAGAAAGAAACTGTAAATCCGGAGCAGAATTAATTAGTGGTGCAGAAAAAGAAGATATTTGGAATACGTTTATAAGGGCGAGTGTGAAGATAGTAAGATAAATCAGGTGGAGAGATATATTTATGAAAAAACAAATTTCAAGATGGCAAGAGTATATTATAATCTCATTTGTGATTATGATGGGAATGTTTGTTTTTTATTATTTTACAGGCATATTCAGGTCCGGCTTTCATTTGTTAGATGATCATGAGTTTTACAGAATCGGAAATGCAATACGTGAAAATGGTTTTGGAGTAACACTAATAGCAGATTTGAAAAACGATTTACTAATTCGTTTTAGACCATTATATCGCCTCTTGAGAGATATTGGTATTTACTTTCTAGGAACAAATTGGAAATTTTGGTATTTAGTTAAATTATTGCAGATTTCAGCTGCGTTAACCTTGTTTTATGTATTTGCCAGGGAAAAAGGAGTAAATGTATTTTTATCTCTGAGTTTTGGATTACTTATGCTGGTAGGAGAGCAGTCTGCTGTTTGGTGGCGTTTAGGACCGCAGGAAAGTCTGGGGATTCTATTGGTAGCCTGTTGTTTTATGACAACTCTTTTGCTTGGAAGAAAAAAAACAATAGTACGAAAAATATTATTTATTAGTTCCTTGGTATTACTTTCTTTACAAAAAGAGTCATTTTTAATGATTGTACCGGCATTTTTCCTTCTTCTTATGGTACAGGAGATACAGGAAGGGAAAATAGATGATAATAAGAAGTATGTATCATTATTTTTAGAATTTGTTAAAGCACATAAGTTTGAAATTGTATCAGTTTTAATTGTTCTATTGATCGAAGCATATATCATAGTGAGTTATGTTGGCACGAATTCCATAGGATATGCAGGATATTCAAGTGAAATACCATTGTTAAAATATCTTTATGGAATGATAGGAATTTTAAAAGGGAAGGGATTCAAATACCTGATTTTACTTGTAATGTCATTTCTAATGATAAGGGTAGAAATAAAGAAAGAAGATTGTACCAAATGTTTTTTTGTTGAATTATTATTTTGTGCATATATTTTTGGAACACAGTTATTTTTGCATGCAATGAGTGGAATGTGGGAGCGATATTTTATACCTTGGATTGTATCCGTGGCATATTTTATAGTAATTATGGGAAACAAAATCTTATGTAAAAATTCTAAAATTATCGCTCCATATATAGGGATATTACTATTATTTTTAGCACAAACCAATGTGATACAAGATGCACGTGATTTCAGCGAAGAAGGTAATGAAATTAGAGGTTGTGCATATTTCATAGAAGAACACAGTAATAATGATGCATCTATTTTAGCAATGATAGATGGTGAGAAAAATATGTCATTTTTAATGTATATGGAAGAAGAGTATGATTATAAAAATGGCTATGAGTGGGCGAGAGAAACGGAAGAATTAGATGCTGAAATGGTAAAAAATGCAGATATTATATGGGGAGATAATGGAACCGTATATGGTATGATGACCAATGAGGTTGGTTTGGATTTGGACGAATATAATTTATATATGACACCTAATTTTGAAGTAGCAATAAAAAAGTAGTGTCAAATTAGGGATGAAGGAGAAAGTCAATGACAGAAGAAAAAAGAGGAAAAATACTATACTTAGTAGTTCCTTGCTATAATGAAGAAGAGATTATAGAGAAAACAATTGCAAAATTAAAAGAGAAGATGAATCGCCTCATTGCAGAGAATAAAATTAGTGTAAAAAGTAAGGTAATGTTTGTTAATGATGGTAGTCGCGACAAGACGTTAAGCATGTTGCATGAGGCTGCGAAAGAAGATTCTATGATTTCTGTCTTGGGATTTTCAACGAATTTTGGACATCAGAGTGCTATTTTGGCAGGAATGATGTATTCCAGAGA
Organism: Lachnospiraceae bacterium; assembly: GCA_017555455.1. Classification (GTDB taxonomy): domain Bacteria; phylum Bacillota; class Clostridia; order Lachnospirales; family Lachnospiraceae; genus SFDP01. The sequence goes on along the minus strand of JAFZGJ010000014.1, from coordinate 12,154 downwards.
ATATGCAGATATGGTAGTAACAATCGATGCGGATTTGCAACAGGATATTGAGGCTTTGGATAAATTTATAGCGTGTTACATGGCAGGAAGCGAAGTTGTTTACGGAGTTAGAAATGATCGTAATACAGACAGTTTCTTTAAAAAGACAACAGCTACAATGTATTATAAATTGTTACATTGGCTAGGGTGCAATATTATTACAAATCATGCAGATTATCGGTTGATGTCTAAGAAAGCTTTGAACGCATTGAGTGAATACAAGGAAGTGAATTTATTTATGCGTGGATTAGTTCCTACTATGGGATTTCCTTCAGATGTTGTTTATTTTGATGTGAAAGAAAGAGAAGCTGGAACTTCTAAAAATACATTGAAGAAGATGTTGACACTGGCACTTGATGGTGTTACTTCTTTAAGTGTAAAACCTCTTAGAATGATTATGTTACTAGGGGGGGTGACATGTTTGTTTGCATTAGGAATGTTGGTTTTCACAGTTGTGGCATGGTTGAATGGAAATACAGTTCCGGGATATGCAACTACTGTCATTATGCCACTTATCACGGATGGAGTAATATTAATTTCCTTAGGAATTATTGGAGAATATATAGGGAAGATATATATGGAATCAAAAGAGCGTCCAAGATATATTATAGACACTTTTGTTTGGAAGGATGATTCTAATGATAAAAGCAATTAAAAGGGTATTAGACTTAGAACAAAGCAGATTTATCATTGTAGGAGTAATGAATACTATTATAGGAACTCTAGCAATGTTGATAGCGTATAATATTTTTCATATGGGTTATTGGCTGTCCAGTGCTTTAAATTATATTATTGGAAGTATTTTCAGTTATTTTGCTAATAAATATTTTACGTTTAAAGCAGAAAACAAGTCTAAAATGGAAATTGTACGATTCGTAATTAATATTGCTGTATGCTATTTGTTGGCATATGGTATAGCTCAGCCTATTATGGACGCATTGTTAAAAGATATTACTTTGTCAAGAGCATTTATGGATCAAATTAGTATGTTTTTCGGAATGGGAATCTTTGTTGTTTTGAATTATTTTGGACAAAAGTTTTTTGTTTTCAAGAAAATGGATAATAATTAAGTGAGACATATGCGTAGATTTTTATTATTGTTGTAGTATAAAATTTGAAAGCTTTATGTAAGTCGATTTCTATTTAGCTAAAAATAAGCTTTGGAGTTAATAGGTGGGTAGAACTTCAGGAATGTAGCAACAAAAAGTTTGATTCCCCCAAATGTTGATAAAAACTAATAAATCCATTATACTAATCATATGTCATTAGTATAATGGATTTATTTTTTTAGAGGCAGTTACGACAAGGATGGTAGAAAGCGGAGAGATAGAGTCACATATGAAATATGATAAGATGAAAAAAATAACACATACTGGAACAAAAGAAAAAGTACATATATATTTAGGCTTAGTCATTGAACTAATACTGGTATTTAGTTGTATTCTTCCCTTTTTCAAACCTTTAAACCAACATGAATACAACGGCTCTAATTTTATTGCCTCCAAAGCTGAATACACAGAAAGCTTCACTGACAAGAATATAGATGGCTATTATGTGGATGAAACAATGATAGCAGAGGGGGATAATTTATTTGATTACAGAATCGAGATTCCCGGAACGAATTTGAAACGGGGAAGCTATGAGGTTCGAATCAGTTATTGTACCAATACTAATACCAATACATATAGAACAGGTTCTTGGTCTGAGTACTATCAAACAGAAATCGGAAGACAATATATTACGTTGGATCCGAAAAAGAATGAATGTGTTTTTTCCATGGAATCTGATTTAGATGTAGATGGGTATACGGTAGGTGTTAATTTTGGTGGGGAAGGATATATTTTTGTAGATAACATTTCAATAACAGAAACTTCTTCTGCTAAAATTAGAAATCTTGCTACAGTAGTATTTACTATTTTCATTATTAATTGTTTATGGATAACCTATAAAAGAAAACCGGAAGCTTTTAATAAAAATAAGATAACTGTCTGGTTGATATTGGGAAGTAGTGTAATCTTCGCAAGCTTACCCGTTTTTACACCATACTTATTTGGTGGACATGATTTGGCATTTCATCTGAATCGAATAGAAGGGATGAAAAATGCTTTGTTAGCAGGAGATATACCGGTAAGAATGCATTTTTCAGCATTAGAGGGAGCGGGATATCCTACATCCATATTTTATGGAGATTTGTTATTGTATATACCAGCAGTATTAAGAGTATTGGGATGGTCTGTACAATCAGCATATCAAATGTACATCCTATTTATTAATATTCTGACTTGTGTAATTGTATATAAGGTATTCTCAAATATATTTAAAAATCAATGGATTGCTTTATTTGGTAGTTGCATGTATATGTTAGTGCCATATCGATTGGAATGTATTTATATAAGAGCAGCAGTGGGAGAATATACAGCAGCCTGCTTTTATCCATTAATCATATATGGATTGTATCTTATGTATTCTGAGGAAGAAGAAAAGAAGCATGATTGGATATGGTTTGCGCTCGGTTTTAGTGGCGTAATTTTGTCCCACATTATAAGTACGTTTGTGGCATTCTGTGTAACTTTATTATTCTGTATTATCAAGATAAAAGATACTTTTAGTAGAGAGATATTTGTTAAATTGTGTAAAGCTGTAATGGTAACCTTAGGTATTTGTGCAGCATTTTTAATTCCATTTGTAGATTATATGTCTTTACCGGTTGCAGTTAATGTAATAGCACGTCGCGGTGAATTTGAAGCAAGAACTGCTACTTTGAGTCAATTATTATCTGTATTTCCGTATGGTAGTCAGAATTTAGCCCTTCAGTTCCAGGCGGAGGTTGGCAGTGAAGGTCCGGAGATGACGTTGGCATTAGGTGGAGTGTTAGTTTTAGTGCCGATTATATATGGTATTTACTACTTACAAACCGAATATAAACGCAGTCGAAGAGAAAAGCTTGGCGAGATAACATTGTTACTGGGTGGTTTATGTCTGTTTATGACAACCTCCTATTTTCCTTGGAATGTAGTGGAAGAATTAGGTGGAAAAGTCAGATATTTAATGTATAGCATACAATATCCATGGCGTCTTTTAAGTGCAGTGTCTATCCTGTGGGTGATTGCATTAACCGTTGTTATAAATGGCATGAGAGAACATGTGAAAGAAGCAGTATATTACGGTACCGTAACTGCAGTATGTGTACTGACTTTTATTTCTGCCAGTTTCTTATTAACAAGTTATATGGGAAATGCAAATAAATGTTATGTTGTGCATGAAAGAGATGTAAGTAGCAGCTCCATAGGAAATGGTGAATATATATTGGAAGGTGGAGCATGGAAGTACGAAGGAATATTGTATGAAGAAGAAAAACTTCATATATTCATGTCAAAAAGAGATAAAGATGTTTATTTGGTAGAGTGTAATAATGTAACCGATGAAGTACAGTATGTTCAAGTTCCGGTTATTAATTATGATAATTACATTGCAAGAGATATTGCATCAGGAAATGTATTGAAAATAGAAAATGGGGAACAGTGCAGGATTAAAGTAGAAGTTCCGGAAAACTTTAATGGAACAATTGCCATTGAATATGTGGTTCCATGGTATTGGAGATTAAGTGAAGTAATTTCTCTTTGTACTATAATGGGCATTTGCTATATTATTTTACGGAAAAAGAAATCTTGTTAATCGAGAGAGGTAATTATGAAATTGAGTAAGAATAAATATAATATTATTCTTTGTATATTAATTATTTTACAAATTGCAAATATTATCTTTTGGGGAAACCAAAAAGAAGGATATCACATTGATGAAATTTTTTCTTATGGATTGTCCAATGCCTATTATGATCCATTTCCGTATTATGGCACGGATGATTATTTTATGCAGTGGCATGATATAGAATATTTTACAGATTATGTAATGGTATCTGAAGAGCATAGATTTGCCTATGATTCGGTATGGTACAATCAGGCAGAGGATGTACATCCGCCATTGTTTTATGCAGTGTTACATACAGTCTGCTCTTTCTTTCCGGAAACTTTTTCGAATTGGTATGCAATATCTATCAATATTGTATTTTCTGTTTTAAATATTATTATATTATATAAAATAGCTTGTTTTGTTTTTAAAAAGAAAAAAGGATGGGCTTTATTGGTGTGTGCAGCTTATGGATTTTCCGCAGGTTGTGTTAGCAATGCTATATATCTTAGAATGTATGTTATGGTAACTTTTTTTGTATTGTTGTTTACCTTGTTGCATACATATGCTTATGAAAAAGAGAAGTACAAGCTATATTATCCACTGATTGCTATGACAACGATTTTAGGAACATTGACACATTATTATTTTTATGTGTTTGCTTTTTTTGTGTCTGTATTTTTCTGTGTATATTTATTAATAGAAAAGAAGTGGAAGGAATTGTGTGGATATGTGGTTTCTATGTTTGGTGGTATCGGAATTTCTATCTTGATTTTTCCGGCGGCATTAAAACATATTTTTGTAGGATATCGCGGAACGGAAGCAGTAGACAATTTGGCAAATGGCAATTTGATTAGTAAAATCTCTGAATATATCACTTACATTAACTTGGAGTTGTTAGGTGGATGGTTAAGGTATATTGTATTGGCAGTTGCGGTAGCTGTTGTGATACTTTTATTTAAAAATTGTATTAGAATCAATATATCAAAAGAAGGAGTTACAGTAGAGTATCGTTTGCAGGGATGTTTGAAATTGGCCAAAGAAGAGTATGTAAACGCCTCTTTCTTTATTGCGGCAATAGCATATGCGATACTTGTTGCAAGTATGTCAACCATTGGTGCTAATCGTTATGTTTTTCCTGTATATCCTTTGATTGTTTTATATTTGACTTGGTTTATGGCTTGGTTGGTAGAAATGTTAATGTGTAAGAAGCGATATTCGAAGGTAGTAGTAACTGTTATTTGGGCTCTCATGTTGCTTTCTCAATACAAGAATGGATACATTGATTATTTGTATAAAGGGTATGAAGCAACACAGGAAATGGTGGCGCAGTATTCTGATAGTGATGTGTTATATATATCGCAGGATGCCTTCCCTATTTATCGTGATATGATGTTTGTTGCCAAATCAGATCGTTTTATTTGTATTCAAGAGTCAGAGTTAGAAGAATCACTGAAGAAAATCAACGAGGATATAACAGGAACGGATGTGCTTATTTATGTCTATAAAGAACATAGTGATGAAAAAGTGTTAAGTGCAATTAGTCAAGAACTTGGTTATAACGATTTTGAATTTATTGCGGAAACCTATCAGTCCAGAGTATACTATGGATATTAAAAAGAGCCGGAGAGAAGGATAAAAAAGTGCAGAGTCAGATATTTAGGATTATTATTTCTGCCTTAAGTGGCAGAGTGTTAGCGGAATATGGAATGTTTCGATTAGAGACATTATTTTCTTTTGTATTGTTTTTAATAATATATGCGTCTTTATGCTATGGAAAACAGAGAGATTTGAATCTGAAAGGGAAATTGGGATTAGGTTTGTTTTCCTGCCTATTTAGTGTGGTGTTAATCTTAGGCTATCATATTCATGTAGAATCAGGATACGGTGGATTGATGGATGTTAATTATATAATTCCCTACTCCATAGGGGATTTTGTCAGTTATCCATTCTTAGTGATGGCATGTTATAGCATTGCAAAAGCATTGTATTTAATTTTGCAGGACAAAAAGGAATTTGCGGGACTACAATTCTCTTTAGAAAAGAAAATTACATGGAAACAGATGTTGCTTGTCTGCAGCCTTTTATTTATAGCATGGATTCCCTATTTTTTAACCTATTATCCGGGATTTATTTATGGGGATACGATAGCTTCCATACAGCAGGCAGTAAGAGAGGCATGGTGGTCGAATCATCATCCGTTTTTCTATACCATTTTTATTAAAATTTGTTTGGAAATAGGTCAACAGTTTGGTGATAATACTATAGGATGTGCTATTTATACAATTCTTCAGATGTTGTATATGAGTACATGTTTTGGTTACATGATATGTTGGATTTGTAATAGATTTAACAGAAGTTATGTATGGAAAGCGATTCTGATTATAATATATGGATGTACTCCGTACATAGCATTATTGAGTATTGCTATGTGGAAGGACCCTGTTTTTTCTGCCTCTATAGTAGTATATACTTTGCTGTTGATGGATTATATCTTTACCAAAGGTAAAATTGCAGAAAGAAATATACTATTTTGGTTAGTATATGCTTTCATGATGTTGATGATTATATTTACCAGAAATAATGGGATATATTTGGTAGCATTTACAACAGCGGGAGTCGTTGCATTTTATATTTCTCAGAAGAAATATAGAATTAAGAAAATGGGAACAGTCTTGTTGTTGTCATTAGGAATTATGCTTGCATCAAAAGTAGTGACGGGTCCGGGATATGATTATTTAGGAGTTACGAAGCCGACAGCAGAGTCCTATGGATTGTTTTTAAATCAAATGGCACGAGTAGTAGCCTATGATGGTAATATGTCGGCAGAAGACAGAGAATACATGAATAAGTTATTACCTTTGGAATTGTATGAAAGCACATATCGTCCATGTTGTGTGGACTTGTTAAAATTTGACGCCAATTTCAGAGGTGATTATTTAAATGAAGGATTTTTCAAGACATATTTTTCCATGCTTTTCAAGAATCCTAAATTATATTTTGAGTCTTGGCAATTGCAGACTTATGGTTTTTGGACGGTAAATCAGGAAGAAATTAATTATTATGACAGGAATATAACAGGAGCATTTCCGAAGAATCTAAATTCAGAAACATATGCAGAAGAATTAGAACATTATAATTTAAGAGTGGATAATTTATTGCAAAGTGACTGGTTTAGGGAAGTATTTCCTAGTGTAGATATTTATGTACCGATAGGAATGATAGTATGGATGATAATTTTTGCGGTTACAATTCTTGCAATAGATGGAAAAGAATTGTTATGGATTCCATTGTTGCCATCCATAGGATTGTTTTTAACATTAGTGGTAGCTTCTCCGATTTTTTATTGGCCAAGATATGCTATCGCCTTACAATATTTATTGCCGGTATATTTATTATTATTTCTTTTGAAAAAACAGGATGAGTGTTAAAGAAAAATGGAAAAGAAAAATACGAACCTCACATATTGTGAGATTTTAAAAACGAAGATTAATGTTACAAATATGGCAGAAACACTACAGTATCTGACAGAGAATTTGGAAGATTTGCGTGGAAAGTATATCTGTGTTTCTAATGTTCATACGACTGTGATGTCTTATGAAAATGATGCATATCGTAATATACAAAACAGTGCAGCGATGGTGTTACCGGATGGGAAACCTTTATCTGTGGTGAGTCGGTTGCGGGGATATAAGGAAGCACAAAAAGTTTCCGGTCCTGATTTGATGCCGGAAATGTTTAAGGTGTCTGAGGAAAAGGGATATACTCATTATTTTTATGGATCTACAGAGGAAACATTGAAGAAGTTAGAGAAAACTTTGATGGAACGTTATCCGAAACTTAAAATTGTGGGGATGTATTCTCCACCCTTCCGTCCTTTGACAGAGGAAGAAGATGAGAAAATAATTCAGCAGATAAATAATACCTCTCCGAATTTTATCTGGATTGGTCTGGGAGCACCGAAACAGGAACAGTGGATGTATGCTCACAGGGATAAGTTGTGTGGTGTTATGCTTGGTGTAGGAGCAGGTTTTGATTTTCATGCCGGTACTGTGAAAAGAGCGCCGGTATGGATGCAGAAATGTGGATTAGAATGGTTGTACCGGCTGACTCAGGATCCTAAGCGTCTGTTTAAGAGATATGTGGTGACAAATACTAAGTTTTTGTGGTTAATATTAACAGGAAAGTAGAAAAAGATTGACACTTGGATAATGCCGTTTTATTATCATGATGTTTGATTATCAAAAACAAAAGTTTTATTTTTAAATAAGAGAAAGAGTAAAATATGTTATTTAATTCTTATATATTTATATTGTTGTTTTTGCCGCTAGTGGTAAGTGGATATTTTTTAATTAATAAATTGCAGGGAGAAAAAAAGGGGACCTTAGATTTATGGTGGATTTTTGCCATGTCGCTTTGGTTTTATGGTTATTCTGTTCCCAAGTATCTAGTGCTGATTTTATTCAGCATTTTTGTGAATTTCTTCGTTTCCAAAAGAATATCTGCGAATAGAGAATGTGAGAAAAAGAAAAATGCGAAAGTATGGATGATAACAGGAGTTGCATTCAATTTAGGATTATTATTTTACTTTAAGTACTATGACTTTTTTATCTCCAATATGAATGCATTGTTCAAAGAAGATTGGGCATTAAAATATATTGCCCTGCCTTTGGGGATCAGCTTTTTTACTTTTCAACAGGTTTCTTATATCGTGGACAGCTATAGAGATAAGGAAATTATCAGGTATCGTTTTATTGAATATGCGGCATATGTGACTTTCTTCCCACAGTTGGTAGCAGGTCCTATTGTTATGCATTCAGAATTGATACCACAAATGAAAGATGAGTCGAAAAAGAAGATAGACTTTGAGAATTTAAGTCAGGGGGTGTATGCTCTGGCATTGGGACTTGGTAAAAAAGTTTTGTTAGCAGATACTCTTTCTAAGATAGTAACCTTTGGGTACGGAAATATTTCTTCTTTAAATGCAGCATCGGCTCTAGTGGTTATGGTGTCGTACTTCTTACAGATTTACTTTGATTTTAGCGGATATTGTGATATGGCACTTGGTATGGCGAAGATGTTTAATATGGATTTACCGATTAACTTTAATTCGCCTTACAAGGCAAAGACTGTAAATGGATTTTGGGATAGATGGCATCTGACCCTGTCCCGTTTTTTTATACAGTATGTATATATTCCATTGGGAGGAAGCAGAAAAGGGAAAGTCAGAACTTATGTAAATACAGCTATTGTTTTCCTTCTTAGCGGTATGTGGCATGGAGCCAATTGGACTTTTTTTATCTGGGGAATTACCCATGGTTTCTTTTCTATATGTGAAAAGATAATTGTAGCTATGTTAAAGAACAGGAAAAAGGTGGAAAAGGAAATTACTACCTGGGCAGACCGTACTTTAAAGATTGTCGTAGGCTTATTGGGATACATTTATATGTTTGTATTTAAGAACCTTACATTGGTTATGTTTAGGGCGGATTCGGTAACGGACATAAAGGAAATGTATCATAGTTTGACTTTAAGAACCGGAGGAATCTCTGAAGCAATTACATCTAAGGTAAATGACTTGGTGGAAGTACGTTTGCTGGCAAGACTAGGGTTTATGGATTTGTTTGACAGATATCCTGCCCTGCCTTGTATTGTACTCTTACTTGTTTTGTTGTTTGCAGTGTATTTTATGAAAAATACCCAGGAGAAGATGGCAAACAAGCAGTTTGGAGTAAGAAGAAGTTTAGTGACAGTGTTCCTCATTGTTTGGTCTGTGATTTCCTTATCTGATGTAAGCGAGTTTTTATATTTTAACTTCTAATTTTGTATAGATGTGTGTAGTAGTGAAAGGTTAAGACATATGGAGAAACAAAAAAAGTGGTTCTTAGGTACGATGCTGGGGTGTATCGTATGTTTAGGCTTAATAGTGGCAGCTATGGTGGTTGTAGATCCTTATTTCCATTACCATGGTAAGATTCCGGGAATTAGTTATCGTTTATATAACGAACGTTATATTAATTCCGGAATTGCGGATAACTTTGAATACAACGCCATTATCACAGGCAGTTCCATGAATCAGAATTTTAAGATTTCCACAGTAGATAAAATGTGGGGAACCAAAACGGTAAAAATGCCGTTTTCCGGGGGTGGATTTGAAGAAATAGGACAGAATCTAGACAGAGCATTTGCCAGCGGAAATGAGATTGAAGTAGTTTTATGGGGATTGGATTATAACGGTTTTTACCGTGATAGGGAATACCGTGCGTATGAGGAATATCCGGATTACTTGTATGATAAGAATCTTTTCAATGATGTTAACTATGTATTGAACAAAGAGTTGATCTTCGAAGGTTTGGCAACAGATCTTTTAATGACGGTACAAGGGCAAGAAAGCACTACCTTTGATGAATATGCTTCCTGGGACGCCGGACGAGGATGGGATAGTATTTCTTTGACCTATACCAGAAGTAAAGAAATTGCGCCCATGGGAGATGGAATTTTAAGTGAAAAAGAAGAATTTCTTGTGCGAGATAACATGGGTGTTAATATCGTGGAGTTGACTCAAAGATATCCGGATACACAGTTTGTTTTCTTTTATGCACCTTATAGTGCCTTGTATTGGGAATCTATTTATAGAGATGGTACCTTATTAAGACAGTTAGAATGTGAAAAAATTACAACAGAAATGCTTCTGGAGTGTGAAAATGTGAAATTGTTCAATTTTCATAATAAGACAGATATTACCGGTAACTTAGAACTTTATCGCGACAAAGAACATTATGTCTACGAAGTAAATGATATGATTTTACAGTGGATTGATCAGGGAGAAGGATTAGTTACAAAAGAAAATTATATGGACATCATTAATTGGGAAAAAGAATATTATATGAATTATGATTATGATAGTTTGTATGAATAGGGTGAAAAATCTTCCAGCTTTAAGAAAACCTTAATAAATTCATTCGTTTATTTAACATATTGTTGTCTATACTTAAAGTCAACAGAGAAAAAACGGAGGAATTTAGGATGAAGAAGATAAATGTCTATTTTATTGGCGAATGTATTATTATTGTACTTTTGCTGGCTGTTATTGGTTTGCTAATCAGCGATAGAGGAACACTTTCGGATGGCAGAATTGCAAGAGAAGTTTCAGCAGAGGAACAAAGTGGCGGAAATTATGAAGTTGTGGTGGAAGCGGGGAATGAAGTTTCCGGCTTACAGAAAGTCGCAGACTCGCTTCTTGGTGGAACTGCACTTGAAACAGAAACAAGTGCCCTTGAGACAGAAGAAGAACAGACACCGGTTGCGGTAGCGCAGGAAGAAAAAGTGTCTTCTGTGTTGGAAGGTAAGAAAATCGTAGTCTTTGGTGACAGCATTTGGAATGATGCCAGAGGCGAAGATGGTGTTTCGGAACATTTGATGGCAATGACCGGAAGTACGGTATATAATTGTGCTATCGGCGGAACTTCTGCAGCTTTGGTAGGAGATAACCCGGCAAACATAAAGGATTGGACCGATCAATCCTTTAATGGTATGGTGTATGTAGCGAACAAAATACTTTCTGCGGAATGGGTAATGGAAGGTACGGGCGCTTGTGAAGTAATAGAACAGGTGGATTTTAATACGGTAGATTATATTTTGGTTTCTTATGGATTAAATGATTTCTTTTCTGATGTACCTGTATATCCTGAGTTTTATTATGATATTCATAGTTATGTGGGTGCGTTGAGAAATGGGATTTTACATCTAAGAGAACATTATCCACAGGCACAGATTGTGTTGGTAACACCAACTTATACCCGGTTGTTTGAGGGGGAAAGAGAGTATCGTATTGGTGATTATGTGGAGTCTATGAGAGGTGTATCTGTGGAGATGAATACAGGACTGGCGGATATGTTTCATATTATGGGAGAAGATGCAGAAAGTCGATTAGAGCATTTGGATGATGGAGTACATTTATCTGCAGAAGGAAGAACTATCTATGCAAAAGGAATTGCCTGGTATTTGACAGAGATTGAGAAGGCGAAGCAGCAGATGCAATAGGTGCTGAGATGAAAAGGTTATACGATATTTGATGTTTGGATAATAGAAAATGGAGAGGACATTTTTGTATGTGATATTACAAGAATGTCCTTTTTCGTGGTAATTTTAGAATTTTCATTGTCCAAAGCTGAGTTATGTATTATAATTTAGAAGTAAAAATACGTCATGGAGAAAACAAAATGGATAAAATAGCAGTTTTAATACCTTGTTACAATGAAGAAAAGACAATTGCGAAGGTAGTAGCGGATGCAAAGGCAGCTTTACCGGAAGCGGTTATTTATGTATATGATAATAATTCCAAAGACAGAACGGTGGAATTGGCTAAAGAAGCAGGAGCTGTGGTTCGCTATGAATATATGCAGGGAAAGGGCAACGTAATCCGTAG
>JAFZGJ010000150.1 GCA_017555455.1 Lachnospiraceae bacterium | reverse complement strand
GATTGATGATAATCGGATTTTCTTTGGTAGCTCCCCATGTTTTCTGCACTGCAGTACAGATATCAAGTGCAAAATCCACTTCCGTTCCTGTAAAGCTTTCCGGAGAGTATTCTAAAATAATTTTGCCGTCAAATTTTTGGGCTCTCTCTTTTACCATTTGAGTTCCTTTTACGGCAATATCAATAATTTCTTCTTTGCTCATATTAAATACAACATCACGCTGTAAAGTAGAAGTAGAATTATAAATATGTACAATAGCTTCTTTACATCCTTTAATAGATTCAAAAGTACGGTCAATTAATTCTTCTCTACACTGTGTTAATACCTGTACCCTTACATCATCAGGAATCATATTACTATCAATCAAACGTCTTAAAAAATCAAATTCAATCTGACTGGCTGCCGGAAATCCAATTTCAATTTCCTTAAATCCTAATTTAATGAGGTACTTAAACATTTCAATCTTTTCGTGAACCTGCATAGGATCAATCAAAGCCTGATTTCCGTCTCTTAAATCCACACTACACCACACAGGTGCTTTTTCGATTTCTTTGCATGGCCATTTTCTTTCCGGATAATCCAGTACCGGATTCTTTTTGTAACGACTATAATTTAACATAACTTAACTCCTCTCTAACACAAAACCCACCTGCATATACAGGTGGGCTAATTTTTATTCCCCTAAACCGCTTTCTACGGCATCAACCAATGCCTTCAAGGCTTGCTCTTCATCTACACCGTCGCAAATAAACTCTATTTCATCGCCGCATTTAATACATGCACCTAATACACTGAGTACACTCTTTGCATTCGCTGTATTACCCCTGTACATAAAAGTAATCAATGATTTATATTGCATTGCTTCCTTACATAGGATTCCTGCCGGTCTTAGATGTAATCCTGTTGGGTTTTTGATAACTACCTTCTGGCTTACCATTTCCCATACCTCCATTTTCTACCCCTGGTTATCTTTCGCTGCTTTCATGATACCACTTAATAGACTTTTACTCAAGCCTTTCTTTTTCTCCCTATTTATAGCATGGTATTCTGAATCAAATCAGCCAGCTTCTTCGCTTCCTGTTCAATCACCTGTTGGTCTTTTCCTTCAATCATAACACGTACTTTTGGTTCTGTACCGGAAGGTCTGATTAACACTCTTCCTTCTCCCGCAAATTTTGCTTCCAACTCTTCAATGGCTTTTGCAATTTCAGGATATTCCATATACTTATCTTTTTTATGGGTAGGTACTTTGGCATTTACCAATGCCTGCGGCATAACACTCATAATAGAAGCTAATTCTGACAAGCTCTTTCCTGTTTCCACCATTACCTGTAATAAATGTAGTGCACTAAGAAGTCCGTCTCCCGTAGTATTTTCTTCTAAGAAAATTACATGTCCGGATTGCTCCCCACCAAGACTGGCACCAATTTCACGCATTCTTTCCAAAACATAACGGTCTCCTACCTTGGTCTGCTCAATGGTAAGTCCCTGTTCTTTTGCCATAAGATAAAAGCCTAAATTACTCATAACGGTAGCAACAATGGTGTCATGCTTCAATGTACCCTGATTTTTCATATGGTTACCGATAATTGCCATAATTTGGTCACCATCTACTATATTTCCCTTTTCATCTACCGCCAGCATGCGGTCTGCATCTCCGTCAAAGGCCAAGCCTACCTGTGCTTTTTCAAATACCACCCTTGCCTGTAATTCCTGCATATGAGTAGAGCCGCAGTTAGCATTAATATTGGTTCCATCCGGATTATTATGAATAGCAATTACCTGACCACCTAAATCCTTTAAGGCTTCTACAGAAGTATAGAAAGATGCTCCTTCTGCACAATCCACCACGATTTTCATTCCGTTTAAATCTACCGGAACAGACTGTACCGCATGGTTAATATATTCTTCTCTGGCATCATTACGGTATTTTACTTTTCCCACACCGGAACCGGTAGGAAATTTTACTCCTGCCATATTGTTCTTTATCAGCGCTTCAATTTCATCCTCTAATTCATCTGACAGTTTATAACCATCCCCATTAAAGAATTTAATTCCATTGAATTCTACCGGGTTATGGGACGCAGAAATCACAACACCTGCATCCACTTTATATTTTCTTGTCAAATATGCTACCGCCGGCGTAGGAATTACTCCCACATATACAGCATTGGCTCCAACACTGCACACTCCTGCCATCAATGCATTTGCTAGCATATCCCCGGAAATACGGGTATCACAACCTACCATAATAGTTGGCTTATGCTGTGTCTGCTTTGTTAAAACATAGGCTCCTGCCTGACCAAGCTGCATCGCCATCAATGGTGTTAACTCTTCATTGGCAATTCCTCTTACACCATCCGTACCAAACATTCTAGCCATGATTATCCTCCACTACTTTTCTTTATTTCTTTGAAATTATAATTTTTGTCTGCATTTTATCTTCTATCCATACTTTTTCAGGCAATTCAAATTTTATTTCCATCTCATATTCACCGGCTTCTAATTCCATCAGATTGTTGTTATTCATATAGGACAAAATATCCACTTTTGCCTTAACGTCACTATCCAGGAAACCAGCCTGTGCGGAAACAAATCCGTCTACTTCTATTACTATATTTTCTTCCGGATTCTCAATTTCTGCGATGATACCTTCCGGCACATTAACTATTTGAATCTGCTCTCTTGAAATTTCCATTTCTTTGGTAAAGATTTCTTCTACAAAAGCTGTCACTGCTACTTTTCCTGTAAATGAAGGCTCTGCTAAAACTACATTCTCAGGCAGATATTCCTTTACATCCACGGTTGCAGTTACATTCTCTTTTGCCTTTTCTATATCGATAGCATCTTTTATTTCCAGTTTTTTAATTCCTCTAAGCACAGAGTTTTTGGAAGCTATCACTATAGTATCCGGTTCACTTTGAATTTCTCCGGTAAATTCATATCCTTTTGCTGCCGCTCCCTTTGCGGTAAATACAAGAGGAATCTCTTTGGTAGCTAAAATAGTTGCCACACATTGTACTTCATTAATGCTTGTAGTTAAGCGGCTGTCGTTAATTCTATTCCCCTGGGCATCATATAATTCCACCGGAAGAATCATACTTACATCATCCGTTGCATTTGCCAGATCAAAATTCACTACCGCCTTATCCACCATAGCAACCGCGGATTCCGGTCCTGAAATCCTCAAGGCATTCTGCTCAGTAGAAATCTTTCCAAGAATATATCCTTCTCCTGGCGTATTCCTTGTTACTACTTCTAAAGTCTTTTGTACTCTTCGTACATTCTCTACTTTCACTTCCACATAGGTATTATTGGAACGGATACTCTCTATTTTGCTACCATTGGTTTTTATTGTACCCAATTTAATGGGAACCTGATGATTTTCATCCATTTCATTCAAATCTGCGGTAGCCACAATATTGGCTGTTGAAAAGGTATCCATGACAGATCTGTTCCCTTTAACCTTTACCGTAATTTCATCCGTATTATTTGCCACCTCAACGTATTTACCGGCACCGGTCAATACATTCATATTCAATAATTGCACCTCAACAGAGTAATCTTTGCTCTGGTAAGGGTCATTAATATTAATGGATATCATCCAAAGACCTGCTGCAAATAGTACAGCAATAATCTTTAATTTAAGATTTTTCATAAACCAGTCTTTCATACTGTCTCCTATTTGCTCCTGCTACGATTTATATTTAAAATTCTTCGTTTCTTTTCTTCGGTTGGTTTGTTCTGTATTTTTTCTAATTGTTTTTCTATATCTTCTGCTTTTAAATTACGGGTCAATTCCCCTTTATATGCTACACTTATTTTTCCTGTTTCCTCAGATACAATCAGAGTCATGGCATCCGTAGCCTCAGAAATTCCTACTCCGGCACGATGTCTGGTACCCAAAGCTTTACTTAACTGCATATTATCTGATAAAGGAAGGTAACAGGTAGCAGAGGAAATACGGTTTCCACGCACAATAACAGCACCATCATGCAATGGTGTATTATGCTCAAATATATTAATTAAAAGCTGACTGCTTACGACTCCGTCTACCTCAATTCCCGTATTTTCATACTCTGTCAGCAAATCATTCTGGGCAATTACAATCAGCGCACCTGTCTTTACTTTTCCCATCTCCACACAGGCTTTTGTAATCTCTTTTACTGTATGATCGGAAAAATTTCCTTCTTCACCACGGTTAAATTCCATAGGCAGAAAAGCGCTAAAAAAGTTTTTCTTTCCTAAAGTTTCCAACGCTTTTCTCAATTCCGGCTGTAGAATTACAATTACCGCAATCACTCCGATATATACTACATTTTGGGCAATCCAAATAATGGTATTCATCTCCAATATTACAGCAATTACAAACATTACCATAATAGAAACAATACCTTTCATTAAAAACCAGGCCCTGGTAGTACGCATCCATACCAATATGTGGTATATAATAAAAGCAATAATTGCTATCTCCAGGATATCCACAATTCCCGGCCGTGGAATATAGAGATTAGTTAAATTATTTTCCAAAAAAGATAAAATCTGTTCCATTTATTGTTTGTCCTGTCTTACTCTATTTTCCCTGATTTCTTCATTTCTCACAGTTGTACGGAACACACCGTTGGAAGTTTTAATGGTACTTACACGTTTCTCCTGTTTTACATTTGTTTTCTTACGTTGTTTATTAATTCTTTTTACACTTTTATCCGGCACTGCCAGAATATTCTTTGGCACAGCTTTAACATAATAATAATATTCGTCATCCTCAAACTGCACAATTTCCGCCCTGCTATAATCCACATTAAATTCCAAAAACTGAATCCCGACACAAATAATAAAGGATATTACACTACCAATTACGATAGCTATAACCGAAAACTGAAGTTCCATAACAAACTCACAAACCAAAAGCAATACCGCTCCCACGGATAGGCCACTGATAATGGCGATCATCCATGAATTATCCATGGAGGTTCTTCTGATAGCATAAACCAAAAGTAAAACCACCACAAAAACAAATACGGTTACCAGCATTGCCTTATTATCCAAAATGCCATCCAACATAATTTTAAATTTTTGGGATCCTGTTTCCGCATCCCCGGCAGAAAAAATGGTAACGTTAGTATTTATATAATGCACCATATAGTAAACAATTACGCCACAACTTACGGAAACTGCTGATATGGGACTTCCCAACAATCCCATTGCCACCGGCATTACGTAGGGCACCTTGAAGGCAAACAATAAAGGAGTCAATAAAACCACTAAGGTATCCTTAGGCGCAAATCTAAAATACAGCAAAAACATAATTGCAAATACTGCTGCAGCTACCAAAGCACACTCCATGGTCAAAGCATAACTATGTAATAAAATCCATCCTGCCGCGACCACTACTACAAAGTTCTTCGGCATAAAAGAGCACATTAAAGCAATCACCAGTACCACTGCAGGATGGGTTAATAATGTCATATATCCTAAAGACGCATTTATGACAATTAAAGTTACCAATGCAACCAGAAACTTAACACACGGATTCACATATACTTCATTTTTGGCATAAAAATTTCTTATATATTCTCTTATTTCCAATAAATTTGTCATAGACAATCCCTTTCGGTCCTTCTATTCTTCTTCGCCATAATTCTGAGATAACTTTCTCAAATTTGCATAATATAACTTAGTGCTTTGCAGCGCCCTGTTATATCGGTACAATGCCACCATTTGGGTAGCCAGCAAAACAATCCCCAAAAATATCAAATAAATAATTATGGCGTTTTTCGCAAACTGAAATAAATCCATTTGATAAATTTCTTTCATAAAAATTTCAAAATCATATAATATATACAGAGCAAATACGATTCCGAATGCCATGGTAGTACATATAATGGACTTTAACATTTGCATACTTATATAGTCCTTTTTAAAAAAACTGACTATTTTTTTATTTTTCTGATGTTTTTCTTTTTCATAAGCTGCCATTCTTGTCATCAGCTTTATGCGTTCTTCATTCACCATACAAGAATCTTGCCTTTCTAAACTAATGATTTAAGAAACGCATTCTGGAACCATCTCTGGTATCTTTTTTAGGCGCAACATAACTACCGCTCATCTGTTTTGGAGTAGTAACAGACTGGAAAGAATTTGTCATCTGATTAACACATTCCGGACAGAATCTTCCGCTCTTAATCATTTTACCGCATTTTTCACAACCGATTCCCATAGGTGAATCGTCAGATAATACCAATCTTTCTTCTCGTAACCACTGCTGAATCTGATTCAAGGTTACATCACAGGCCTCTGATACTTCCTGCATACCGCATCTTCTGTTTTCCTGTACATACTTCTTTACTTCCTGGAACTTTTCTTCTTCCGCTTCACGACAGTTAGGACAAAGAATGGGTCCCATTACATAGTTAAATATTCTTCTACATTTTCTACAGTTTTTTACGTTCATAGTATACCCTCCGTTTAAAACATTTTATAATCCATACCCAATGGACACCGTTAGAAAATAAATATTCAAAATCCCGGCCTCACGACACACCTTTGCAACAGCATCTATGGTACTGCCTGTAGTATAGATATCATCAATGATTATAATTGTATTTAATTTTACATCATTTACACCTAATTTGAAAGCCTTTTTCAAATTATTTTGCCTATCTGTACCAACAATTTCTTTCATGGGTCTGGTATTTTTGCTTCTTACTACCAGTTTTGTATACACAGGTATCTTCCAGCACTTAGATAATTCCTTTGCAATCAGTTCCGCCTGATTATACCCCCGTTTTTTCTCTTTTCTTTTATACATGGGAACCGGCACCAGTGCCTGCGGCTTCCACAACTCTTTCTTTTCCCAAAAGCAGGCTGCCATTTGCCTGCCGTAAAAGATTCCGTATTCTTTTCTCCCTGCATACTTAAACCGGTAAAGAGAAAGGCGGATATATTCATAAGGAAACAAAGCTGCTCCCTGATTGTAAAAATGTTCTTTCTTCTTACAATCATAACAAAATTCCTCTTCCTCCTTTACAGGCTTGCCACATTTTAAGCATAACGCTCCGGTAAAATAAGCTAAGCTTTTCTTACACTTTTCACAAATTTCTTTTTGTCCCAAGGGCAAAACACTGTCACACACAGCACATCTTTTAGGAAAAATCATGTTCAGAACAATTTCTAATTTCAAAAAAATCCTTTCACTTCTCTGATTCTTTTTTTCAATCCTGTATAACGCATATTTTGATTATTGTTGGAAACCATTTCCCCTATAGTTTCCTTACTGCCCAAAATAGTCAGGCAGTTCCTTGCCCTGGTCACACCGGTATAGAGCAAGTTCCGGTTAAATAACTGTTTCGGTCCTGACAGCAATGGCATAATCACCGCCGGATACTCACTTCCCTGAGATTTATGAATGGTAATGGCATAGGCCAGTTCCAACTCATCCAGATTGGAAAAGGCATAGGTCACTCTCCGCATATCATCAAATTCTACCACCAGTGTCTGGTTATAATTGAAAATTTCTTTTACAATTCCCATATCTCCGTTAAAAACACCGATACCTTTATCAATAGGAATATTATACTTACTTACAATTTCCCACTCCAGCTGATAATTGTTGCGTATCTGCATCACCTTATCTCCCTCGCGGAAAATAGTGTCCCCATAAATATACTCTTCTTTTTCTTTTGCTTCCGGATTCAGATATTTTTGTAAAATTCCGTTTAAGCTTTGGACTCCCAGACTCCCTTTTCTCATAGGTGTAAGTACCTGAATTTCAAAAGGCGAGACATTACAATATGGCGGAAGCTTCTCCTGAATTAATTGAATCATATGCTTGTAAATCACGTTGACATCTCCTCTTTCCAGGAAAAAGAAATCTTTGCTTTTATTATCCAGATTCAGACTTTCGCCTCCGTGAATTTTATGGGCATTGACGACAATGTCACTATCCTTTGCCTGACGGAAAATTTTCTGCAGGCTGACTACAGAAAAAGCCTCACTGGAAATCAAATCCTGCAATACCTGCCCCGGCCCCACGGAAGGAAGCTGATTTACATCCCCCACCAAAATCAATCTTGTTCCCGGTGCAATGGCTTTTAATAATGCCTGAAACAAATGGATATCCACCATAGACATTTCATCAATAATTACCACATCAGCTTCCAGAGGATTGTCCTGATTTCTGGTAAAGCTGGCTCTTCTTCCGTCTTCTTCCAAACCACCGTTTAATTCCAATAGACGATGAATAGTTCTGGCTTCAAATCCTGTAGCTTCCGTCATTCGTTTCGCTGCTCTGCCGGTAGGTGCTGCCAGAAAAATATCTAAACCTTCCTGTTCAAAATAACGGATAATCATATTAATGGTAGTGGTTTTCCCTGTTCCCGGTCCACCTGTCAAAAGGAAAACCCCATGAAGAACCGACTCCATAACTGCCTGCTTTTGCAATTCATCCAATTCCAGTTGTAAATTTCTCTCTATTTTTTCTATCTTTTTCTGAATACGTTCCCGAAACTCCTGCTCCTGCATCCGTTCCTCTTCCGTAGGGAAATAATCCACCGCTGAATTAATTTCAGTCAGCATTTTCGCACAATTTAACTCAGCATAATAGTAAGTAGAAGCATAGACACAAACTCTATCCTCTTCTGTTTTTATCACCAGCTTTTTATCCATAGCCAGATTACTAAGCTGAACCTCAATGACTTCCGGAGGTATCTGTAGCATAATGGAGGTGTTACGAAGCAAAATTTCTTTAGGAAGATACAGATGCCCTTCTGTGCTTGCCAAAAGAAGAGTATACAAAATCCCGCTTCGGATTCTAAAATCAGAGTCTGTACGGATTCCTATTTTGGCAGCAATTTCATCCGCCATTTTAAATCCGATTCCATGAATATCCTCCGCCAGCTGGTAGGGATTTTCTTTCATAATCTGATAAATCTTCGCACCGTAGGTATCATATATTTTTACTGCCAGAGCATTGCTGATTCCATATTGTTGCAAAAAAATCATAGCTTCCCTCATGCCCTTTTTTTCATCCATCTGCTGACTGATTTCTCTGGCAATACGTTCACTGATTCCCTTGATTTCCACCAAACGTTCCGGCTCTTCTTCAATGATACGAAAGGTATCCGCACCAAATTTTTTTACAATTCTCTTTGCCAGTGCCTGTCCCACACCTTTAATTGCTCCGCTTCCCAAATACCGTTCCATACTGTCTGCATCACCGGGCGGCACAATACGGTAAGAAGTTACCTTAATTTGACTTCCATAAATGGCATGGGCAGTTTCTTCTCCTTCAATCAAAAGATTATCTCCCTGATCAATCTGTGCCAAATTTCCAACGCAGGTAATTTCGTCCCCTTCGCTGACTAAAATAAATACCGTATAACCGTTTTCCGGCTTACGGTAGATAATATGGTCTACATATCCTGTTATTTCCATGTAATCTATTCCTAACTCTTGGTATTTTCTTATTTAAAATATAGCTATAATACAATCTAAGCCACCCCTGTAGGAGTGGCTTATTGTACTTGTTTATAATCCATAGTTTCGTTTCATCTGTTCATATAACGCCTGGGCGATTCCAAGCCCTTGTGTTTCAGTAGAAGTTTTAGTTAATTCCTGTAAAGCAGAATCTTTAAAATAATCTACCAAGGCACTGCTGGAACCGGAAGAAGATTCATCTTTAATAATGGTTTTTTCCATCTGTTTGAATACCTGTTCCATAAAATAAGCTTCAAATTGTTTGCAGACATCCAATAACTCTTCATCACTTGCCTTAGAATAATCTTTTGACACCGTATCCTGCATCTTTTTTGCACTGACGTTATCTGTCTGCTGATTCAAATACTCTGTATATACATTACTTAATCCCGAGATATCCATGTTCTTCTCCTATAACTAAGCTAATTTAAGCTTGTATGTTTTCAATTATCTCTTACACTATTTGGCCTTTTGACTATCGTTTCAACTGATTTGCCTGCTGCAACATTTCATCCGTAGTTGTAATTGCCTTAGAGTTCATTTCATATGCTCTCTGGGCAACAATTAAATTAACCATTTCATCTGCTACCTGAACACTGGAACCTTCCAAATATCCCTGCACAATTTCACTTTTCTTAACATTATTATTGGTAGCTTCATTAATTGCCGCACCACTTGCTGCTGACACATGATACATAGTACTGTCTACTTTTTCTAATCCGGAAGGATTAGTAAACTGATATACACCGATTTGAATTCCAATGGTCTGTGGATTATTATCCGCGTCCGGATAAGTCAACTGTCCTTCCTTGTTCACTCCAATTTTTGATGCCACATACTGGGTTCCCAAAGTGATTGGTTTTCCTGTGGAATCCAAAACAGGGAGCCCGTCTGAGTTAGCCAGCATCATACCATTTTGAGCTGTTGTAAAATTAAAATTACCATTTCTGGTATAATAAGTTTCTCCATCCTCTCCGCGAACTGCAAAGAAACCATCTCCGGAAATCGCAAAAGCTGTAGTGCTTGAAGATTCCAACATACTTCCCTGTTTAAAAATAGAAGTAATGGCAGAGTTACGGACACCAAGTCCTACCTGTGCTCCAACAGGCTTATTTTCACCATTGGCTGTGGTTGTTTTCGTCTGTATTGTCTGGTAAAGCAAGGACTTAAATTCTGCCACCTCTGCTTTATATCCTGTAGTATTTACATTTGCCAAATTATTAGCAATGGTATCTACATTAGTCTGCTGGGAAATCATCCCCGTCGCTGCTGTCCATAACGATCTTACCATGTTGTTTCCTTCTTTCTAAATCTGTCTGTTGTGTATCTCTTGGAATCTATATCACAAAATACTTTTTATTAGTTTTTAAATCTTACCAAGCTGATTTGCTGCAATCTCCAAAGTACCGTCATAAGCCTGCACAATCTTCTGATTGGTTTCATAGGCTCTGGATACGGAAATCATTTCTACCATTTCCTTAACCACCTGCATATTGGACATTTCCAAATAACCGGATAGGGTCTGGAATTCTCCATTTTTCTCCCTTGCACCATCTACAGTCTGATAATAATTTTCTCCATAATGTTCTAAGTAATTATAATCTTCAAAATCTGTAATCTTTAAAGTTCCCACCAACGTATCATTCTGATAAATTCTTCCCTGCTTATCAATTACGGAATTCTGCAACGGATCAATTTTAATTCTGCCGTTGGTACCTAACACATAATCTCCGTCTTTTGTTACAAGATAACCCTCTTTATTTAAGGTGAATCCTCCATCCCTGGTATATTTGGTAGAAGTTTCTCCTGCTTTGTTTTTGAATTCAACGGTAAAGAATCCTGTTCCCGACAAAGCAATATCATAATTGTTTCCTGTTTCTCTAAGAGATCCCTGACTGTAATCGGTATAATTTTCACCGATTTTAACTCCCATACTGATGTGTCCCAAAGGTTTCGCCATACTTGCATCTGTAGTATCTTTAATTTTTAATGCAAGCACTTCATCAAATGCCTGACTGGTAGCTCCCTCTTTCTTAAAACCTACGGTAGATGCGTTGGCAAGATTATTCGTCAACACGTCCATTCTATGCTGTTCATTAATCATGCCTGTATAGGCAGTATAAAGTCCTTTTACCATAGGTTTTACTCCTTTTTATTCATCACGATATCCGGATAAAAATTCAACATATTTACCGGTTCCAATGGCTACTGCTGTCATTGGTTCTTCCGCTGTCATTGTGTTGATTCCTGTTTTGGAACTGATTAATTCTTCCAAACCACGAAGTAAGCTTCCGCCACCGGTTAAAACAATTCCACGATCAGCAATATCCGCTGCTAATTCCGGTGGAGTTTTTTCCAATACAGTATGGATAGCTTCCACAATCTGGGAAGTAATGTCTTTTAATGCTTCTTCTGTTTCTTCCGAAGAAACTCTTACTGTTTTCGGAAGACCTGTTACCAGGTTACGTCCTCTTACATCTAAATAATCCGGTTCCGGTCTCTTATAAGCAGAACCGATTTTAATCTTAATATCTTCTGCAGTTCTTTCCCCAATGAGAAGGTTATGTTTCTTTCTCATATAACGTACAATAGCTTCGTCAAAGTCATCCCCTGCTACTTTAATGGATGCACTTACTACGGTACCTCCCAAAGAAATAACTGCAATATCGGAAGTACCTCCACCGATATCTACAATCATGTTTCCGCAAGGTTTGGAAATATCAATTCCCGCACCGATTGCTGCTGCGATAGGTTCTTCAATAATAGATACATCTCTGGCACCGGCCTGATAAGTTGCATCTTCTACCGCCTTCTTTTCTACTTCTGTAACTCCACTTGGTACACAAACCGCAATACGGGGTTTTCTCAAAGTTCTTCTTCCCATAGCTTTCTGAATGAAATATTTCATCATTTTTTCCGTTACAGTATAGTCAGAAATAACCCCCTGACGAAGCGGTCTTACGGCTACAATATTTCCCGGAGTTCTACCAAGCATTAATCTGGCATCCTCTCCAATAGCTTTAATTTTATTGGTATCTCTGTCAAAGGCAACTACGGATGGCTCTTTTAAAACAACTCCTTTTCCTCTGATATATACTAAAATGCTGGCGGTTCCTAAATCAATTCCAATATCTGTGTACTGCATTATTTTGCCCCTTTCTTTTTTCGAACTTAAAACTGTTGTGTTCCTAACAATTTTTCTTATTTATATCCTTAATCTGTAATATTCATTTGTAATACATAAATACCCATTATTCATCCTATTAAACATCTGTCTGAATAATAATCGCAAATATACGGATACATTATAACTGAATTATCTTATTTTTGAAAGAGGTTTCATAAAAAGTTTATAAATAAATCATGAGTACAATTTTACTCTTTTTTATGCATAATATCCAAAGAAAAAAGCACAAAAACAAAAGGTACTCTTTTGCTTCCATGCTCATCTCAGTTCCATCTGATTTATTTATCGGTTTCTTTTCTAATATCTTTATACCTTATTTTATTTTTATAACAAAACAGCGGCACAAAATGCACCGCT